>JBIPMO010000003.1:0-30115 GCA_044369085.1 Phycisphaerales bacterium | reverse complement strand
TGCGTCTCCAGCAGTACCCCCGCAGCACCGGCTTCCACCAGCGCCCACCCAAGAACGCTCGCGCCCGGACGAAGCACCGAGCGACGCCGGTCGGCGCCGGATGTCTCGATCACCACGGTCGGGCTCGACCCGAGCATGAGGCTGCGAACGCTCCAACCCTTGGTCTCCTCAACCAGTTGCGCTTCGTGGCGCGCCCGCAGAGCATCGGCGTTCTCAGCCTTCGATTCGACCGCCCTCGGCTCGGAACCCTCGAGTGCATCGCCAACCAGCGCCGCCGGCACGGCCTGTGCCGGTTCGGGGAAATGATCCGGATGCAGCGCAAAGAGGTCCCGCGCCAGTTCCGGAGGCCGCGGCACTTGAACGATCCCACCCCCGCGCGACTCGTCCAGCGAGGCCAACGCTCTCGTCACCGCCTGCTGGCCCGTCTCCGCGATGCTCGGGATCGCCGCGTCCCCCGTCGACGCGGGTGCCGATGCCGGGCCACCGCCGGCGAACTGGCGGATCCCCAGGACCAAGAGCAGCAGCATCAGCCCGCCGAGCATCGCGCTCTTGCGCGGGTCGGCCATCAGCAGCCGCTTCAAGTTATCGGCCGGCGAGCCGCGCTTCATGGCTTTGCCCCTTCCGCCGCCTCGGCGATTCTGGGGGCCGCATCGGACCTCGGTGTGTAGAAAACCTCTATCAGCATCTCGGCGCGGACCTGTGGCTCGCGCGCACGCTTGCCGGCTTGCTGCTCGTCCTCGGCAGATACACGCAATCGCTCGACGCGCACCAGCCTCGGCAGCGACTCCACCCGCTCCAGCGCCTCGAAGACTTTCGGGGACTCGCCGGTCACGGCCACCGTCACCGGCAGGGCGTGGGCACCCTCCAGCGAGCGAGCGGCCCGCGTCGTGATGTCGCGGTCCTTGAGACCTGATTCAGAGAGCGTCCGAGTCAGCGATTCGATCAGCCCGGCGACGTCGCTCTCGGCGGGGATCGGTGTCATACGGCCCGCTCCGAACGCCATGAGCGACTCTCGATCACGGCTGAGTTCCTCGATCGCCTGCGGGCCGGCGTTCGGCTTGGCCAGTTCCTCCCGCAGCCCCACGATCCGCTTTGAGAGCTCGCCGCGAGCGCGGACAGCAGGCAAGATGAACAGCCCCACCCCCATGGCGCACATGGCCGCCCAGCCCGCACAGAGCAGGATGTTCGATCGGCGATTCATGGAGTCGCCTCCACCACGGGGGCTTGAGCCGTGAGGTCGGCCGCCGCGGCCGCGGGCTCGATGAACTCGTACGACCTGGACAAGTCCACCTCGCACGTCACGCGGAACCCGCGAGCGCCCGGGGCGAGATCCTCGACCGAACGCGTGTAGTCGAGGCCGACCTTCGAGAATAGATGGCTGCCCTCGAGCCCCGCGACGAACCCCGAGATCGGTTCATCACCCAGCGATACTCCCTCGACTTCCATCACCAGGAAGTGTTTGGAAGGCTCGAGCTGGGGGTGCGCCCCATCCCTGCCCCTGTTCTTGGCCCGTTCCTTGGAGGCGACCGGCGGTGCCTTCTGCTCCCGCGGGGAAACCGCGAGTGAGTTGAGCGACACGCCGGCCGGCATCATCGCCGCCATCGTGCGCACGGCCTCGCTCACGCGCACCGGAGAAGCCAGGCGGTTGTGCCTCGTGATCGCGGCTTCCAAGCCCTCGATCTCCTTCAGCAGTGCCTGGATCTCTTCGTTGCGCTCGTACATCAGACGGACCTGTTCCTGCAGGGCCCGCTGCTCGGTCTCCTGCGCCGACCATCCGACACCGACCCCCCACCAGGTCGTCAGCAGGACCGTCGCGCCCAGCGCGTACGCGGTGGCCCAACGCCGCACCCAAGCGCGGCGCCCGAGTGCCTCGCGGCAAGCCGAGGGCATGAGGTCGATGCTCACGCTCACGCCGCGGCCCTCCGCTCGGCCGATGCGGCCGCCATCTCGGCCGCCGCGTTCTGGGCGTCCGCTCGGCGCTCCGAGAGCGTGGGCCTTGCGAGCCACGACCGCATCGAAAGCCCGACCGCCGCGGACCATGCTGCGTCGCTCGTCTCCCAGCCGGGAGAGACGCCCGCCGCGCCGCCGGAATGGATCCCCTCGAGCGGCCGAGCCACCATCGTCGGGACGTGCAGCGACTCGCCGAAAGTCTCGGCGAGCCTGGGCTCACTCGCCTCGCCACCGGCGATGAGGCAGCACTCTGGCCGCAATCCGCGGAATGTCACGCCGTAGTAACGAAGGCACAAGCCGGCCTCGTTGGCAAGATCTCCCATGACCGGGCGCACGGCTTCGAACAGCGCCCGGTCGACCTTCGCATCGCCCTGGGAGGCGCCGCTCGCGGCGGCCACGGCGCGCTGTCGCCGCAGCTCGGCCACGGCCGAAGGATCGAGGCCGAGCCGCAGCGCGGCGGCCCGGGTCATCGCGTCCCCGCCGAGTTCGAGCTGCTTGTAGAAGACGATCCGTTGTCCCTTGGTGACCGTGACCCCGGTGGTCGCGTGCCCGATGTCAACGATCGCACGAACGACGTTCTCATCCGATGCGCGGCGCAGCTTCCGCGTGTGCGCCCGCGCGCAGGCGATGAACGAGGGCTCGACCGCGACCGGGCGCAGCCCCTCGGAAGCCAGCGCGAACACCAGTCGCTCGATCCCGGCCGTCGCGCACCCGATGACAAGCACCTCATCGCGAGGATCCCCGCTGACGCGAACGGGCCCCGCTCGGAGCCAAGCGACTTCGGCAGGGTCCGCTTCGCCAAAGCCAAGCCGGCTCGGGGCGTCCAGACGGATCGCGCGGTCGAGCTCATCATCGGGCATGGGCGGCTGCCGCACCGATCGCACGCGCACCAGTCGGTTGTCGACCGAGATCACGCAGTCCCGCCCGGCGAAGCCGCCGCCGCCGATCCGTCTGGCCGTCGCTTCCGCGATCTGAAGGGCTCGCTCCGGCGCATCGAGCTTTCCGCTGAAAGGAACATCCAGCCTGGCGGCGGCCTGCACCGCCAGTCCGCGCCCCTTGCGGCGCAGCTGCAGCAGGCGGACGCCCGACGCGCCGACGTCGATCCCTACGGGCAGCGCAGCGGTAAAGATGGAGTCAATGGCACGCATCTCGTCGTTTCGTCGCTCCGGCCCGCCGCGAGCCCGTGTCGATCAGGGAGCCTCCGTGCGCGCGACCACCACGCGCCCCGTGTACGCCTGCACCGTGAGTTCAAATGTCGAACCCGACCCCTCGAGACTCAGCGTCCCGCCTTCGCCGGGGTCCGGGCCGTCGAGCTCGGCCACGGGCCCGCCCAGCTCGTCGAAAATGAGGATGTCCCCGTTGTTGAAGTCGATGTCCGAGATCGATGCGTCCCCGAAGTCCGCGTTCGAAAGGTCGCGGAAGTAGGGTCGATCCGGCCGGTCCGGATCGACCAGCGCGTTGCTGCTCAGGATCAGATCGGGTCCCGTGACCTCGCACATGACGTACCCGTTGCCGTCGACAAACTCCCATCGCGCGTCGTCGGTGTTCCAGCGCGCGACCTTGCCGAACCAGATTGCGCGGCGCGACTGGAAGGCGACCGCCTCGGACTGCATGAACGCGATGTCCGATACCACCGTTCGCACGGCCGCCTGCACGCGGAGCACGCCGGCCTGGCTCATCGATGGGATGACCATCACCCCCGCGATCCCGAGGATCACGACGATGAGCAGGACCTCGATGAGCGTGAACCCGCCGCGACACGTGCGCCGCGCCGTCCTTTGAGACTCCCCTTTGGCCCTTGGCTGGATGTCGTGTTGCATGGGCCGCTTCGCTCCTGCGCCGGGGCCTGCGCACCGGACCGCATCGCGTACATCGGTTGGATCCCTGCCTCCGGGCAGCCGGAGCCGACGATCGGGGTTCCGTCGACCGCGCCTCGCCCCCGCAGCCGGACCGCGCGGGCGTTCCCGGACCCGTCGGCGCACCGACCGGCGATCTCAAGGCTCGTTGCTGAGTCGATCAGAAGCGCGGTTGTACCCCACCGCCCAGACGTCAAGCCGGTTCCCGACCACCGCCCATTGCCACCCGGCCGCGTGCCCCTTGGGCAGCGCTCCCGCGTCGGCTTCGGTTGTGCCGGGCTCGATCGCCGACCCGCCGGTGTACGGGTTGAAGGGCGGCTCGCGCAGGTAGTTTTCTGAGACCAGCACGCCCCAGGCGTGGCCGCTGGCGCCGCCGAAGGGGCTGGTCGTGTCCTCGGTGGGCAGGCGGCCCGCGTTGCGCACGCGGTAGACCTCGACCTGCTCGTTGATGGCCTGCAGATCGCGGCGGAGCGTGCTCTTGATCGCCTCGCCGCTGGCGCTCGAGAACTGCGGGATCACCAGCGTCGCCAGGATCCCGAGGATCACCACCACGATCATGATCTCAACCAGCGTGAACCCGTTGCGTCGCATCGCGTTGTTCATGTGATCGTTCCTCATCAGTCACAAGGGAGTGGGTGCGAAGACGGGCGGGCTCTGACTAAGAGCCCGCCCGCGGTGTTACGAATGGAACGTCAACCGTTCATGCCCGATCAGGGGATGGTGTCGGCTTCCGTGTAGCCGGTCTCGGTGGCGAGGTTCGTGCCGTCATAGCCCAGAGCGAAGACGGTGCCGTAGTCGGCGGTGGAATCGTCGTGGAAGATCCAGCCGCCGCCCGTCCGGCTGCCCGCGGCGAGCTGGTCGCCTTCGGTGCCGATCGCGAGGCTGGAAGAGTTGGTGAAGCCGTTGAAGGGCTGCTCCTTGAGGAACTCGCCGGCGACCATGACGCCCCAGCCGTTCTCCTCGCTGGAGACGCCGACGGGGTTGGCGTCAAGATCCGGGAGCTGGCCGGCGTTCTGGACGCGGTAGAGCTCGACCTGGCTGCTGATGGTCTGCATCTGGCTCTGCAGTGCGCCGCGGATGGCTTCCTGGCTGGCGCTGGTGAACTGCGGGATCACGATCGCCGCAAGAATGCCCAGGATCACGACAACGATCAGAATCTCGACCAGGGTGAAGCCTTGAGGACGACGGGTACGCATGCTTCCGAACTCCTTGGGGTCCCTCGGACCCCGCTTGTCCCGCGGCGAGCGCCGGGCGCCGACGCACCGCTTGCCGACCTTTCCAAGCCGGCCTCGCGCACCGTGCGCAAGGCCCCGAACCGCGCCCGCCTCTTGGGACCCGACGGCACGCCGCCCGAACATGAGCGCGCCGCGCCGAAGGACGCTGCGAACGCAACGTCGGCTTTGTCATCGACTTCCGTGCCCGCTCACTTCACCCGCCGCGGCCAGCGCCGCCATCGGCCGGCCCCACGCCCGCGCAGGTCACCCCAGCCCGCAGCATTGAACACGAAAAACAGAGCACGCCCGAAACTTCTCGGGCGTGCCGCGCGTGGTTCAATCTCAGCTCATCGATCCCGACGACCGATCAGCCCCCGCCCACCAGCAGCGGAACCAGCTTGTCGTTCGAGAGGTTCAGCGATCCGATCAGCGCCGCCGCCATCGTCGCCTCGTCGCCCTGGGCCTGTTCCGCTCGATCGAGCAGCCAGCGGACCTGACGGTCCTCGAGCATGTTTCCGAAGCGCTTGGCCGAATCGTTCACGCGGCCCATCATCGACAGACGCTCTTCACCCTCGGCGCTCATCGCGGCGTCCATCAGCGAGACCTGGACGCGCTGCAGACTGATGTACGACAGCACGTCCGACACCTTCAGCCGCAGATCGTCCTGCGTGTTCTCGAGGGCCCAGGTCAGCGGCACCGCGGAGTCGGCGATCTCGAACGCCCCCGCGGACCCGGTGCCTCCGCTGCCCACGGCCAGATCGTGCAGCACGGTCAGCGACCGCTCCGCATAGCCCCGGGCCTCTTCTTCGGTCATCGGCTTGCCCGATGCGCGCTCGACCAGCGACTCGACCGAGGCCTTGATCGAATCTGGTGCCAGGCCCTCGCGGCCGAGCGATGTCAGCTTGTCCCCCTCAAACTGCCCGCCGAACTGGGTCAGCCCGGCGCTCGAGAAGAGAGCGAAGGTCGGCGTGGCCTGCAGCCGCGCGGTGCGCCGAGCTTCCTCGATGACGCCCACGGCGGTCTCGCTGGGCACGTCCACCAGCATCAGATCCAGCCCCACGATCTCCGAGATCGAGGCCTCCAGGTCCGCGAGCGCCGTCGCCGGAGGCAGGACCTCGTAGCCCATCTCTTCGGCCACCGACCGCAGCGCCTGCTGGCGCTCGATGTCGTTCGAGATGACGGCCGCGTAACGCTTGTCGGCATCGCGCAGGGTGCCCGCAAGGATCGGGACCACCCGCTCGGCGCCTTCAAAGTACTCGCGCGGCTGGGCTTTCCCGAGCGCCAGCGCCGCTTCGAACCGAACGCGACGGTCGGGGTAAGAGAGAGCGCGAACCAACGACGAGCCGTTCCCGCCGGTCAATCCTGCCGCGCCTGCGCACCTCGAGAGCGCCTCGATCGCCCGCCGAGCCAGACGAGTGTCCCGGTCCTCGAGCGCCCGCCCGAGAACGCTCTGCAGCGCGGTCGGCCCCGCCGCCACCGCGTAGTACATCGCATCGCGGCGCTCCGCGCCGTACAGAGGATTCTCGTAGTCCTCGGGCTGCTCGATCTCTCGCTTCAAGTTTGCCGCGAGCCACAGCGCCGCGGCCTCCTGATCAGACGGATCCTGCTTGAGCGCCCGCCGGGCCATCTCCATGGCCATGCCTTCGTGATAGATCTCGCTCACCACGCCCGTGGGCTGAAGGCCCAGCTGAGGCTTGAAAGACCAGACGAGCTGGTGGCTCTCGCCGGGGAACGACGTGATCGATCGCTGCTCGGTGTAGTACTGCTCGCCAAGGGCCCGGTAGAGCGATGCGACGGAGACCTCGCCGTCGGCCTGGCCGCCCGCGGCCTTGATCGCCTCGGCCGCCGCCTTGCGCACGGCATCGCTGCTCGTTGTCCGCAGAACTTCTGTCAGGAAGGGAAGCGCTTGCGGATATCCGATGCGGCCGAGGATCTTCGCGAGGGTTTCCTGCGTCGCCGGGTCGACGGAGGTGAGCGCGGTGCAAAGAGGCGACACCGCCTGCCGCCCCATCGAGATCAGCACCGCCGTTGCCTCGGTCTGCAGCGCCTGATTCTGCCTGGTCAGCAGCACTTC
Source organism: Phycisphaerales bacterium (assembly GCA_044369085.1). Lineage (GTDB taxonomy): Bacteria > Planctomycetota > Phycisphaerae > Phycisphaerales > UBA1924 > JAEUIV01. The sequence continues at coordinate 23,021 of JBIPMO010000003.1, read as the reverse complement.
CAGCAACTGCGGAACGGCGTACTCTCCCGCCGACACCAAACGCTGACGCCCCAGCAGGTTCGCACGCGGGTTGCCCGTCAGCATCGCGATGTTCTTGGCGATCTCCTGAGGGTTGCGGGCCCGCGAAAGCCGGCCATCCTCGTAGATCCGGTTCAGCGCCCCGGCCAGCGGCTCAAGATCCGGCACCAGCAGCGCACGCCGGTAGGCCCGATCGAACCGCTCCTGCATCGTGACCGAGTCCTCGACGATCGCCATCATTTTGGCCGGTTCGAGCTTCCGATCCAGCAGAGCCTGGGCGTTGGCCTTGGCAAGCTCATGGTTGGCGATCAGGACGTAATGACAGAAGTCTTCGAGCAGCTGCGCATCGCTGACTTGTGGGGCTGCCGGAACCACCGCCGAGTCTTCGGCGGCCCGCGTCTCGACGGTCGTCGCCCCCACGACCGTTCCGGTCACGAGCCCGACGCCCACCACCATCTTTCCGAGCGAGATTCGAAGCGCACACCTGTCGGGCACGGCAGACTCCTGTCGTCAATCGCACTCACTCGCCGGGCAAGCCCCACGAAGGAGCCCGGTGAAACGCACCTGTTACGCAGCCCGCGCGGGCCGGGATCCGGGAATGTACCCCCCCATCCCGTTTCCTTCAACGCCGCGTTCGGTCCCCTTCAGGGGGCCCCCTTCACCTCGGGGCCCTCACGGCACGCGCACAACTCGCCCGCACCGCCCCCAAGGCGTGGGCTACGCGCGCGCAATCTCGACCGATTTCAAGCATCCATCCCCTCCACACGTCAAGACGCACCCCGGACGCGCCGATGCTCTAGCCGCCACAACCTGCCCACGCCGCGGCACCCGCCGCATCCGGGCCACCAAGATCCACCGACCAGCAGAGGTGTGCGTATGCCCATGGAAAAGGATGTCCTAACCACCGGCGAGGTCGCCAAGATCTGCAACGTCGCTCCGCGGACCGTCTCGAAGTGGTTCGACAGCGGCCAGCTCAAGGGCTACCGGATCCCCGGTTCCAAGGATCGCCGTATCCCGGTCTCGAACCTCATCAAGTTCATGGCCGACCACGGGATCCCCATGGACGGGGTCATGTCCGGCAAGACCCGCGTCCTGGTCGTCGACGACGAACGCGAGATCACCGACATCCTCAAGAAGCTCCTCACCGAGCAGGCCTCGTATGAGGTCCACACCGCCGCCAATGGCTTCGAGGCCGGCGTCGAGTGCGAGCGCTTCAAGCCGCACGTCATGCTCCTGGACCTCCACCTGGGCACCGAGGGTGATGCACGCCACGTCGCCGCCATGGTCCGCAATAACGAGGACCTCGCGCTCACCCGCATCATCGCGATGAGCGGCAAGCTCACCGACGGGCAGGCGGCGGGCCTCCGCTCGCAGGGCTTTGACCTCTTCCTCAAGAAGCCCTTCCAGGTCCGCCAGGTCATCGACGCGATCGAACGCGTCCACGCTCTGGTCTCCTGACCAGCGCTGCGCGTTCAACCCCCAGCACAAGATCACAGCGACCGGTCGGAGGGGCCGGTCGCTGTGGTTGTTTTTCCACCGAAGAAGCCACTTCACCGCAGAGGACACAGAGATCACAGAGAACAGACTTGTGCGGCGCAGATGTCGGCCTTGGCATCGTGCTGGCCTGTGCCACGTACTTCTTCTCTCTGTGCTCTCTGTGTCCTCTGTGGTTAAAGACTACTCCGCAGCGATCTGCGCCTCGGTCCTGAGCTTCCCCTCGCTCGCCGCCACGATCGCCGTGCCCATCGCGTCGCCCGATACGTTCACCACGGTGCGGCACATGTCGAGCACGCGGTCCACCGCGAGGATGATCGCGATGCCCTGCGCGGGCACCCCGATGTAATCCAGCACCACCGCCATCACAACCAGGCTGCCGCCCGGGATCCCAGGCACGCCGATCGAGAGCGTCGCCGCCAGGATCGTCACCAGCAGGCGGTCGGTAAACGACAGGTCCACCCCGTAAAGCTGAGCGAGGAAGGTGACAACGATCGCCTGGTACATCGCCGTCCCGTCCATGTTGAACGAGACGCCGAGCGAGCACACGAAGCTCGCCACGTCCTCCTCGGCTCCCAGACGGTCCCGGGCGCACTCCATCGTGACCGGCAGCGTCGCCGCCGACGATGAACTCGTGAACGCCACGAGCTGCGCCGGCGCCATCGCCCGGAAGAATCTCCGAAAGCCCACCCGGTTGTTCCGGGGGGTCAGGAGTGTCGTCAGCGCGGGGTACAGGATGAACAGGATCAGCCCGAGTCCCACGATCACCACGATGCAGAACTTCAGCAGCGCCAGGAAAACTCCCACACCGAACGACCCCACGATCCCAGCCATCAGGGCGAACACCGCGTAGGGTGCCGCGAGCATCAGCAACTGCACCAGCTTCAGCACCGCCTCGGCGAACCCCTCGCACACCGCGATGGCGGGCTGGGCCTTCTCCTTGGGGATCAGCGTCAGCCCGAGCCCGATGACGATCGACAGCACCACCACCTGGAGCATCTGCGCTGTGGCGATCGCCTGGAACGGGTTCACCGGCACCGCGTCCAGCGCCATCTTCCAGCCGCTGATCGCGACCGCATCCGCCGCCGCCTTGGTCGCCTGGTTCAGTTCCGCCCCGGGCAGGTTCTCACGCACCTCCGCGGCCACCCCGACACCGGGCGAGACGATCGAGGCCAGCGTCACCCCCAGAGCCGCCGATGTGAACCCAGTGAACAGGAAGATCGCGATCGTCTTTCCACCCATCCGGCCCAGCTTGCGCGGGTCCCCCAGCGCTGCCACCGCGTGGATCAACGAGAAGAGCACGATCGGCACCGCGATGAACCGCAGGCATCGAAGGAACAAGTCTCCCGTGAACTGGGTCGCCTCGCGGATGAACCGCACCGCCATCGCACCAATCCCCGCCGCTCCGTTCGCGTCCGAGGAAGAATGCGCCAAGTAGGCCTTGGCATCCCCGACCCCGAGCGACATCCAAACCTCGGGCGTCCAGAAGTAGTTGACCGCGACCCCGACGGCGGCCCCCAGGACCAACCCGATCACGATCTTCCAGTGCAACGCCAGTTTGCGGGACGGCATCCTGCGGAAGATAACGGGAACTGGCCGCCGCCCGCTGCGTCCCAGTCAAGGCCATCCGGAGACGGACATGGCGCGATCCCCGTAGCGCCCCCCCCGGCTGGGCACCGCGACCCAAGAGTTTCCCCGTTTGCCCACGCCCTTGAGAATCGAATCGAACGCACTCGTTCAAGCTTCCCGGAGGATCAGCATGGCTCGCTTTCTGCCCCTCATTGTGCTCCTCTTCCTGGCTCCGCAGGCACCAGCCGCTCCCTCGATCGACCTCACCCCGCGCTTCGAACGGGGCAACACCACGATCTCGACCCTGACGATCGAGACCGGCCAGGCAGAACCCGACGACGCGCGCGGGCGCAAGCGATCCAAACCATCCGGTTCCGGGGAGCTCAAGCTTCAGCGCTCGCAGCGCCAGGTGATCACGCTTCGGAACACCGTGACCGAAGTCGTCGAGGGCGTAGCCACCCTCGACTCCACCATTGAATCGTTCACCATCGATGCCGAGTCCCCATCCCTCGACTTGCTGGGTGAACGGGAGTCGCCGCGCTTCATCTACGACTCGAGACACCCGGGCAAGGCCAGCGGGCTCGGGCAAGGGCAGGCGGCTCAACTGGCGGCGCTCGCAGGCAAGTCCTTCCGCACCATCATCGAACCCTCGGGCAAGGTCCGCTCGGTGACTGGCCTCGAAAGCCTGGCCAAGATCATGACCGCGCCGATGGATGCATCGCCCGAGCTCGCCGCGCTCGCCGGAGCCCTCCGCTCCGCCGCGAGCGATGATTCGCTCAGGCAGGCCATCACACCGGGATTCTCGCTCTTCCCCGACGAGCCGGTGCAACCCAACGAACAGTGGACCACCACCCTCGACCAGCCGCTGCCGATGATCGGCAGCGCCAAATCCACGTGGCGGTCGCGCTTGGCGCGCATCGAGCGGCGCGGTGCTTCCAAGCTGGCGACCATCGACAGCGAGGCCACCATCTCGGTCACGAACAACGCGGGCTCGGGCCCGCTGCCAACCGGACTGATTACCTTCGATCAGGGCACCGGCACCGCCCGGACGATGTTCGATGCCGGGCAGGGGCGTGCCATCTCCGCCTCGATGGAACTGCGTCTGCCGATCACGGTGAAGATCCCGCTCGACGAGCCCAGTGAATCAGTCGGGCAGATGAACTCGGTCATCCTCGTCACACGCATGCGGCACGATTCGGCCGAGCCATCCATTCCCGTGCCGGCCGAAAAACCCGGTTCGTTCCGCGAGATCAAGTGAGACAGGCCGACTCGCCGCCGTCCGGATAAGCGGGCCCTCGACCAGCCCCCCACTCCACTACGTAAAGGTCACGCAATCGCCGGGCGAACCGAGGGTGTTCGAGGTTGCCCAGAATCGATCCCGGGACTATTCTTGTGTCGGGAACGCGCCCCTTTGTTCGGGGTCGCTGCAATATCTGGAAGAGGGACCACGTCATCATGCGTCAATCTGTTGTCCTTTCGTGCGCTGCCGTTCTTGCGGCCGCTTGCGCCCACGCCTCGGCGGGGGTCACCTGGTCGTACCTGGCTGGCGGCGATGCCGCGTTCAATGCGCTCACGCTGAGCGGGACGCTTGAGCGAGCCGTCGCCGAGGGCCGCATCGGCAACAACGCCCCCAACGGCACCTGGGAGCAGGCCATCTGGCAGTTCGGCGGCGTCGGCTCGCCCGTCGCTCAGGCCCAGCAGCCCGCCTTCTCCGGCGCGTCTCGCGATTGGTCCTTCTCCTGGAACGGCGTCGATACCGCCACCTACGACTTCGGCGGTACCACGCTCTCCTACACCGCCGTCACCGGCGCTTTCACCGACATCTTCATCCGCGTGCGCGGCACCGGCACCTCCACCGCGGCACTCACCAACATGCTGCTCGATCTGCCGGGCGTGGTCGATGACACCCTCATTGGCAACCTCTCCAGCCCGCTCGCGGGCGGTGAGGACTACATCCGCATCTCCAGCACCATGGGCGACCTGCCCGCATTCACGCTGAGTGGCGCCAGCCTCTTCTCATGGACCGGCGGCGTCCCCACCAACTCGGCTCTGGCCTATCAGGTCAAGTTCACCAACGTCGTACCCACCCCCGGCGCCGCCGCCCTCATGGCCCTCGCCGGGCTTGCGGGCTTCCGCCGTCGCCGGAACTGATGCAGCAAGGTTGATCCTGAATCCCCCGCAGGCCCCGGGCGCACCGCTCGGGGCCTGTTTCGTTGGCTAGTCTTCACACCATGGCCGTGCCGCGTTCCATCCTCGCCGCGATGCTCGCCCTCTTCGCAGCGATCTCGCGAGCGGAACCGCCCTCGGCAGGCGCGCAGACCTCGCAGCACAACCGGCCCGACATGGTCCCGATCCTGATGTACCACCACGTCGGCGAGCTCGACAGCCGGCCATCGATGATGGACTACCAGGTCACCGTCACCGCGGACGATTTCGATGCCCAGATCAACCACATCGTCCGGCTGGGCTACACCCCGATCACCCTTGACCAGCTCGCCGCGCACTTCGACCACGAGGCGCCGCTCCCGGACTACCCGATCGTGCTGACCTTCGATGACGGCTACGACGAGCACTTCGCCTTCGTCACCCGCGTGCTCACCCACTACGCCGTCGCCGCGACATTCTTTGTCTACACAGACGCCGTCGGTCTCGCCGAGCATCTTTCCTGGGACGAGATGCGGCTGATGCAGTCCGCGGGGATGGACATCCAGTCCCACACGCTTACGCACCCCGATCTGAGACGCTTGGATGATGATGCCCTGGCCCACGAACTCCGCGAGAGCAAGCGGATCATCGAGCACAACCTGGGCACACCCGTCACATCGCTGGCGTACCCCTACGGGCTGTATGACGCCCGCGTCGAGGCGGCCGCCCGCTCGGCCGGGTATCGGCTCGCCATGACCACCGACCCCGGAGTCACACAGCGACCCTCCGACAGGTACCGCCTCCGCAGGATCTATATGGGCTTCGGGCAGTCCATCGCCGACCTCGACTACGCACTCGGCTGGGAACCCGGCAAGGGCAGCCTTCCACCGGGCGAAACGTTCCGCCGATAACGAGAGCCGAGCCCCAAAGAACGTGATCGCGGGCCGCGGGCCCGGGTCACACCTGCCCCGCGCGAACAATTCCGCTCCTGGGCCGGTACATTCTCCAGAAGACCGGCACGCCTCGACCAGCCGACCATGCCCGACCCGCTCGCCAGAACGGATGAGGAGCTCGTCGAGGATTTCCTCCACGGCGAGGATGTTGCGTTCCGCCATCTCATCGAGCGTTTCCACGACCCCCTCATCCGCTTCCTTTTCCGTCTGACGGGCCAGCGCGAGATGGCCGAGGATGTCTTTCAGGACACATTCCTGCAGGTCCACCAATCCATCGAGTCCTTCGATCCAACGCGGCGATTCAAGCCCTGGCTCTTCACCATCGCGGCCAACAAGGCCCGCGATGCCCTCCGCCGCGCCCACCGGCGCCGAGCCATGTCGCTCTCCGGTTCCGCGAGCGATGACGAAGATTCGGCCCCCATCGACCTCGCCGATCTCCGCATCCCCGCCGTCGAGACGCGCCTCGCCGCCGAGGAGCAGGGGGCGATGGTCCAGCGCGCCATCGACCAGATGTCGCCGCGCCTCCGCGAGGTGCTGCTCATGGCCTACTTCCAACGACTCACCTACCAGCAGATCGCCGAGCAGTACGGGATCCCGGTCGGCACCGTGAAATCGCGTCTGCACGCCGCCGTGGCCTCGTTCGCCGATCACTGGAAGCGCCAGGTCCGGGAAGCCCAGCGCCGCGCAGACTCGACCGAACACCCGGGCTGACCGCCGCGTACCTCCAGGACCAGTATGAGTGCTATCCCACCGTACGATGACCTGACAGACCTGGCCCTCTCGCCCGACTCCTCCCGGGCGCTGGACCGCCTCGCCGAATCAGGTTTCGAGGATCTGCGCGATGCCGACCATGCCGCCGGTCAGCACAAGACCCCGCACTCGCGAGCGCTCCGCGCGCTGCTCAACCTGCTCGATGCCCCGACCCCCGGTGAACCCGCGTTGCTCGAAGCCGGCGCGCCCCCGCTGCTTGTTGATGTGACGATGGCCCGCGTGATGCGCCAAGGGGCCGATGGCCTTGCCGGGCGCATTGCTTCCCCGGCCACCACCGCGAGCCTCACCGGCGCGGCCGCTCGCGACTTCGATGCCTTCGTCCAGGCGAACTGGACCGCGAGCGATCGCGATTCTGCCGCCGGAGTCCTCTCCGCTCTGCTCTCGGCCGGAGTTCCTGCGCCGAGCGCCCAAGACCGTACCGATCTCGTCGAGCGCACCCTTGCGCTGGTCGAGGCCTCGGCCGAGCGCTCGCAACGCCGATTCCGCATGACGCCCGTTTCCGCGGCCGTGGCCGGACGCATCCGCCCGAGCTTCCGCTGGTCGGACCTGATCTCGATCGCCGCGATGCTGCTGATTGGCTCATCCATCCTGTACCCGATGCTCGCGGGCGTTCGTCATCAGACGATGGAAACGGCCTGTGCGGCCAATCTTTCCCGGGCTGCCTCCGCCTTTACGATGTACGCCGCTGACAACGATGGCTCGCTCCCTCAGGCCCAGGCCTCCTTCCTCGGTGGACCTTGGTGGAACGTCGGTCAGCGCCAGCAGTCGCACTCCGCCAACCTCTACCGGCTGGTGTCGGGCTCATACGCCTCGCTCGCCGACCTCGCTTGCCCGGGCAACCGCGCTGCACCGGTGATGCGCACCAACCCGGCCGCGGCCGACTGGGCCAACCCCGATGAAGTCTCTTATTCGTTCCAGCTCATGGGCCCGGGCCGCCCGCAGTGGAACAAGGGATCGGCCTTCGTCGTTCTGGTCGATCGGTCCCCCATCGTCCCCCGCGCCCGTCTCGGCGAGGCCTTTGACCCGATGGCTACCTCCCCCAACCACCAGGGCCGAGGTCAGCATGTGCTCTTCAGCGATGGGGCCGCTCGCTTCCTGCAGACGCCAGTCCTGACAAACGGGGACAACCTCTGGCTGCCCCAGCAGGCCACCACCCCGAGCAAGCTCTCCGGGCGTGAGCTACCCACGACCGATGCCGATGCATTCGTCGGCCCCTGAGCGGATAGCTCTCCCTGACCCCGAAACATGGGGCGGGACGTTTCCCGGCAGGCCTTTCCGAGGCTTTCGAGCCAGATCCACCCCGGCTAGACCCCCATCGGGATTCCCGCTACACTACTCGGCTCCCCCCAGCCGGGCCGTCCCGGCGGGATGTGTCGTCAACGCATCGCTTCCAAGTCCGCCTCTTTCAGCCGAGCGCACCAATGCCCAAGGCCAAAACCCACAAGGCGCTTCTCAAGCGCGTTCGCATCTCCAAGACCGGCAAGGTCAAGCACAACAAGGCCGGGTGCAAGCACCTGCGCTCATCCAAGAGCCCCAAGCGGCTGTCGCGCCTGCGCGGCGGCTCGCTGGTCTCGACCCCCGATGCCAAGCGCCTGGGCAAGATCCTGTTCATGCGACTGCGTGGCCGCGATCAGCCCCGCTCGGCCATCCGCCGCAGCCCGACCCCGGCCCAGCGCAAGGCCGCTCGCGCCGCCGCCAAGGCCGCCGCGGTCTGAACGCTCGACTCGCATTCTGAAGGTGCGGCACACGCCGCCCGTTTCTGCCCCATAGCCAAAAGATCTGTCCGCCGGGACAAACCCAAGCGGGACCTGTAGTTCAAGTCCCCCCCGTCGGGCCGCAGTGATTGAAGGAGTTTCACCATGCCTCGCGTTCGCATCGGTTCGGCACGCCGCCGCAAGCACAAGCGTCTTCTTCGCGCAGCCCGCGGCTACTTCGGGACCAAGCACCGTCACCCGCAGCAGGCCAAGGTCGCCCTCATCAAGGCCGGCGTCTACGCCTGGCGCGACCGCCGCCAGCGTAAGCGCGACATGCGCCGCCTTTGGATCACCCGCATCACCGCCGCCTGCAAGATGCGCGGCTCGCGCTACAGCCTGTTCATGAACGGGCTCAAGATGTCGGGCATCCTCCTCAACCGCAAGATGCTCAGCCAGATTGCCATCGAGGACCCCGCGACCTTTGACTCGCTCGTCAAGAGCGCCAGCAAGGCCGCCGCCGCGACCCCGGCCAAGGCCTGATGCGAGCCTCGACGCTCGCCCGGCGACAACTCATCGCAAACCACCGAAGCCTGCGGAGTTCTCCGCAGGCTTTGTTTGTTTGTTGGCCGCGCCTGCCCCGGAGCCCTCGGGCACGCCAACCGCCCCCGATTACACTCCCGAGATGCAGCGGTTGCTCAACTACATCGACGGTCGCTTCGTCGAGCCCGCAAGCGGGGGCTACATAGACAACATCGAGCCCGCGACCGGCACCGCCTACGCAAGCGTGGCGGATTCGGATGAGCGCGACATCGCCGCCGCCGTCGATGCCGCCACCGCCGCGTTCCCCGCGTGGTCGCGGGCGTCCTCCGCCGACCGGGCCCGGCTGCTCGTGAACATCGCGGACCTCATCGACCGCGACCTCGAGCCCCTCGCCCGGGCCGAGAGCATCGACACCGGCAAGCCGATCCGCCTCGCCCGAACCATGGACATCCCGCGAGCGGCTGCCAACTTCCGCTTCTTCGCCGGAGCCGTGCAGCACTGGTCGAGCCACTGCCACCGTATGGACCTGCCCGCCGAGGGCGGAAGACCCGTGGCGGCCCTCAACTACACACTCCGCCAGCCGCTGGGCGTGGCCGGGCTGATTTCGCCCTGGAACCTGCCGATCTACCTGCTGAGCTGGAAGATCGCGCCGGCGATCGCCGCGGCCAACACCTGCGTGTGCAAGCCCAGCGAACTGACACCGATGACCGCCGACATGCTCGCCCGCCTCTGCAGCGAGGCGGGCCTCCCGCCGGGCGTCGTCAACATCGTCCACGGAACGGGATCGAAAGCAGGAGCCGCGCTCGTCGCGCACCCGCGCGTCCCGGCGATCTCCTTCACGGGCGGGACGGCCACGGGGGCAGCGCTCAGCCGCATCGCGGCCCCCATGTTCAAGAAGCTCTCGCTGGAGCTCGGAGGCAAGAACCCAACGATCATTTTCGATGATGCGGAACTGGACGCGACACTGCCCCAGATCGTTCGCTCCGCGTTCACGAATCAGGGGCAGGTCTGCCTGTGCGGCTCCAGGATCTTCGTCTCGCGACGGATCCACGACGCATTTCTAGAACGCTTCGCCGCAGCTGTCGATGCGCTGCGTGTCGGCGACCCGCTCGATGAAGCGACGGATCAAGGGGCGCTGATCTCGGCCGCTCATCTCGACAAGACGATCGGCTACGTCCGTCTCGCGCTCGACGAGGGTGGAACGATCGCGAGCCGCAACGCGAAAGCCGAGCTTCCTGCCCGCTGCGAACGCGGATTCTTCCATCCGCCCGTGGTCATCACCGGGCTCGCCCACACCTGCCGCACACAGCAGGAAGAGATCTTCGGGCCCGTGGTCACGGTCACCCCCTTCGACACCGAAGAACAAGCCATCGAGATGGCCAACTCGACACCGTACGGCCTTTCCGCGAGCGTGTGGACGAACGATCTGGGCCGCGCCCACCGCGTTGCTGAGCATCTGCGAGCGGGAACGGTGTGGCTCAACTGCTGGCTCGTCCGCGACCTCCGCGTCCCCTTCGGGGGTGTCAAGCAATCCGGTGTCGGTCGCGAAGGCGGCGAGGAAGCGCTGCGCTTCTTCACCGAACCCAAGAACGTCTGCGTGAAGTACCCCATCTGATCGTCAATCACGACACTTACCACAGAGGCAAAGAGACACAGAGAGTGAACCTGTTTGGGTCACGAACAGCACCTCGCTCGCGGCATTCACTTCCGCCACCCATGATTCCTCTCTGTGCCTCTGCGCCTCTGTGGTGAACATTCCTGAAGGAACAGCCATGCACACCGAAGAGTTCATTTCACCCCGCGGCCCGGATCCTGTGGGCGCCTACCCGCACGCACGTCGCGTCGGCAACCTGCTGTTCGTCAGCGGCATCGGCCCACGCCGGGCGGGGGTGAAGGGAATCCCGGGCGTGACCTTTGATGCCGACGGAACCGTGACTGATTACGACATCACCGACCAGTGCAAGGCCGTCTTCGAGAACATCCGCGTCATCCTTGAAGATGCGGGCAGCCGCTGGGAGAACATCGTCGATGTCACCTCGTTTCTCACCAACATGAAGCGGGACTTCCCCGCTTACAACAAGGTCTACGAGCAGTACCTCGGCAAGGTCCGCCCGACGCGCACCACCGTCGAGGTCACCGCGCTCCCCACGGCGATCAACGTCGAACTGAAGGTGATCGCGGTGATCGACTGAGGGCACTTTCCGCAAAGTCACAGAGAAAACGAGGCGGTGTGCGTGGCGCGCGAACTGACCTCATGCGTCGCCGCATGTGCGCCACACAAAGCTTCCTCTCAGTGTCCCTGTGCCTCTGTGGTGAACGTCAAGCGATCAGCGCCGCGCCGATACCGGCCGCCGCGAGCCACCAGCAGATCACCGCGCCGGGCGCCCGCGAAGCCCCGAGCAGCGCAGCGCTCGCCGCCGCCCCCGCCGCGATGATGGCCGCGACGGGCCACGCCCACCAGCCAGCGCCCGCACCGGCCGCCGAGAGCGCCGCCGCCGCGATCATCCACGTGATCGCCCAGACATTGATCCCGACCGGGCCCAGCATGGTCGCGGTCGAGCGCCAGCCCGCCGCCTCGTCACGGACGCGGTCGCGCGCCAGACACAAAAGCACGTACGCCCCAAGCACCAGAGCCGCGAGCCCGCTCGCCGCGATCACCGCGACGGGCATCGTCACCACCGCCCCGTTGCTCCCTTCGCGCCCGGCTTCGATCCACTGGCTCCACCCTCGAAGCGCCACGAGCAGCATGGGGACGAGGATCGCAAAGATGGCCCAGGCCCACTCGGCGAAGATGAACCTCCGCCGAGCCTCACGACCGGTTCCGGGGCCGGTGAACACGAGGATCGCTCCGACCGCGCACGCGCTGAAGAAGGCCATCAACAGGCTCTCGATCGCCATGATCACGCAGGCGAAGAGCGCCAGAATCAGCACCGCGTACCGCGCCGGCCGGATGGCCTGCTCGACATCCGAGAACGCCATGCGGTCGTGCGAGAGCGTCAGCCGCGGGCCCTGCCCGGCCGCCACTTCCCCCGCGCGGATCCGCTCGTCGAGCGTCATCCCGTAGAGCATCACCAGCAGGCAGTGGGCGAGCACGAGCGCGCCGCCCCCCGAGTCCGGCTGCCCCGCCCACAGCGCGGCGACGGGGAGCGTGAACACCAGCAGGTGAAGCCTGAGTCCCTCGGCGACGCGCGGCAGCAGTCGGAGCATCAGAGGATTCTAGCGGACCCTGGTGCTCACGCGACAAGATGACCCCTCGCCTTCAGCCCCTTACCAGTTCAACACTGTGCTTCACGAGTTCGAGCCCGGTCCCGAGTTGCTCAACGCGCTCGACTTTCGTGATTTCGTTGGTGTGCTCGCCTGTTCGCCGCCGCATCTTGGCCGTGCGCTCGGGAGTGATGAGCGGGTCGCCCTCGAACCAGACGTCCGAATAGCGTCGCTGGTAGCCGGGTGCAGTCACATCGAAATGAACATGACGGGGCTCAGAGCCATCGGGGTAGGATCCGGGACGCACGGTCAGGACCTGAAAGCGGCCCTCGCTGTCGGTCATAACCGAGCCGTTGATCCGAGGCTCTCGCGTGGGGGAGTTTGGCGGGTTGTACAGACCGCTGGCGTCGGTGTTGTAGACCGTGACGCTCGCCCCGGCCACGGCACGACCGCTCTGGTCAACCACTCGGCCGTCGATCAGTAGGCGAGCCCCGGGCTCATCGCTCCGACAGATGATCGCCGTCGACCCCTGGGCAGGAGGTGGGAGGCGTCTTTCGGCCGTGCCACTTTGCGCGAAAGCAGCAGAAATCAAGGCTCCCGCCAGCATGCCCCCAGCCAATCCGACGAACAACGCTCGCACTCGCATGGCCGATTCCTCCAACTGGTAGATCGACCATGCCTTTACCGCGGGCCCAGCCGGATGGATGCACTCCGGCAAGCCCGGCTCCGGCTTGCCCAACCGGCCCCCGCGCCCGACAATCGACCTGCCTCGACAAGCGACCGATTCTCTTCACAGGACCACACATGCCCACCGCCACCGCAGACATCGGACTCGTCGGCCTCGCCGTCATGGGACAGAACCTCGTGCTCAACATGGCGGACCACGGGTTCAAGGTCGCGGTCTACAACCGCACCACCGCCACGATGGAACAGTTCATCAAAGCGAACCCCCCGGCCGTGCTCGGGCCGGGCGGGGCCCTGATCGGTTCGGCGGAACTCAAGGACTTCGTCGCCTCGATCAAGCGTCCGCGCCGCATCGTGATCCTGGTGAAGGCAGGGGCCCCGACCGATGCCGTCATCGACTCGCTGGTCCCGCTGCTCGAAGCCGGGGACCTGATCGTCGATGGCGGCAACGCCGAATGGAACGACACGGTGCGCCGCGAGAAAGCGCTGAACGCCAAAGGTCTGCTCTTTTGCGGCTCGGGAGTCTCGGGGGGTGAAGAGGGAGCGCGCTTCGGCCCGTCGTTGATGCCCGGCGGCGCCCCCGCCGCGTGGGAACTCCTGAAGCCCGTCTGGACCGCGATCGCCGCCAAGGTCGACGCGGCCACCGGCAAACCCATCATGGGTGCAAAGCCGGGCAAACCCGTCGGCGGAGGCGTCCCGTGCACGACATACATCGGCCCGGGCGGCGCGGGCCACTACGTCAAGATGGTCCACAACGGCATCGAGTACGGCGACATGCAGCTCATCTGCGAGGCCTACCACTTCCTGCGCGATGTTCTGGCACTCCCCGTTCCCAAGCTCGCCGAGATCTTTGCCGAGTGGAACACCGGCGACCTCGACTCGTTCCTCATCGAGATCACCGCTGACATTCTGCGCCAGAAGGATCCGCGCAGCGACAAGCCATTCGTTGACATCGTCCTCGATGCCGCGGGGCAGAAGGGCACCGGCAAGTGGACCATCACTTCGGCTCTTGATCTTGGCGTCCCCGCCGCCACGATGTCCGAGGCGGTCTTCGCTCGCAACATGAGCGCCCTGAAGGAAGAGCGCGTCGCCGCGGCCAAAGTCCTCCGCGGGCCGGCGATCGGCGATCATTCGCACTCCCCGGGCGCGGGCCAGCACGACTGGATCGCCTGCGTCCGCGATGCCCTCTATTGCTCCAAGATCTGCTCGTACGCCCAGGGCTTCGCTCTGATGCACGCCGCGGACAAGGCCAACAACTGGGGGCTTAAGCTCGGCGAGGTTGCGAGCATCTTCCGCGGCGGGTGCATCATCCGGGCCCGTTTCCTGCAGAAGATCACCGAGGCCTACCAGCGACGGTCCGATCTGCCCAACTTGCTGCTCGATTCGTATTTCGCCGACACCATCAACCGGCTGCAGGCCAACTGGCGCAGCGTGGTCGCCCGAGCGGCGGTGCAGGGCGTCCCAGTGCCCGCCTTCTCTTCAGCCCTGTCGTACTACGACTCGTACCGCAGCGCGAACCTGCCCGCGAACCTGCTCCAGGCCCAGCGCGACTACTTCGGTGCCCACACCTACGAGCGCACCGACATGCCGCGAGGCCAGTTCTTCCACCTCGACTGGCCCGAGCCGGGGAGGCCGGAGATCAAGGCCTGAAGCGCGGCCAACCGGCCCGCGGATGCATACCATCGCCCCCCTATGACCATCCGCAGGCAACCCGAAGACTTTGTCGTCGCCGAGCGGCTCACCGGTGCGTTCCGCTGGCAACTTCGCGATGCCCCTCCGCCCGCGGGCGAGGCCCACGCGGTCTACGAGCTCGCCAAGACCTCGCTCACGACCCCTGAGGCGATCCAGGCCCTTGCCAAGGCGCTGGGGGTACGAGCCGGCGTGGTGGACTACGCCGGGCTCAAGGACAAGCACGCGAGCACCACGCAGCATGTCTCGGTGCCGCTGGCATCGCCCGCGCCACACGCCGCTCCGGTTCAGGCATCGGGGCCTCGGGCGCTGCCCCCCGCATCGCTCTCGGGCCGCCAGTGGTCGGCCCGCCTGATCGGCTACGCGCCCGCGGGCATCACCGCCGAAGCGATCGAGGCCAACGCGTTCACGATCGTGGTGCGGGATCTGTCGCCCGCGGGAGCCCAGGCGATGTCCGACCAAGCGGACCTGCTCGCGATCGACCACTCGTCCCTGCTCTTCACCAACTATTTCGGGGACCAGCGCTTCGGCTCGGCTCGCCACGGTGAAGGCTTCGCGGCGCGGCGGCTGATCGAGGGCGACTTCCTCGGGGCGTTGCGCCTGCTCATCGGAACACCATCGCGCAAGGATGCGGGCAAGACCCGCGACTTCCGCCGCCTCGCCGCCCGGCACTGGGGCGATTGGGGATTGCTGGCCGACCGACTCCCCCGCTGCTCGGAGCGCGGGCCGATCGAACGGCTCGCGGCCGGTGCCGACCCGCGCGATGCCTTCGCGGGCCTCCCCGCGTTCTTGCAGATGATGAGTGTCGAGGCCTATCAGTCGCACATCTGGAACGACACGGCGCGCAGACTCGTTCGCGACATCATCGATGCTGCGGCGAGCGCCCGAGGTGAAGAGGGCGAAGCGCGGTACATCGATGCTGAGGACCCCTTCGGCGTGCTGACCTTCGCCGCCGCGGCGGATGTTCCAGAGGACTGGCGCTTGCTCGATCTTCCGCTGCTGGCTCCCAAGACCGTGCTGGCCGAGCCCTGGGACGGGGCGGCCGCCGCCGCTCTGCAGGAAGAAGGAATCACGCTCGAGCAGCTCAAGATCCCGGGCCTTCGTCGCCCGTTCTTCGGCGAGGCCCCGAGGCGACTCTTCGTCACCGCGGGCGGCTTCTCACTGACGCCCGCCGAAGCCGATCCGCTTTCGTCGACGGCCACGCGCCCGCGGCTCTGCCGCACCGCCTCATTCGAGTTGCCAAAGGGGTGCTACGCCACGGTGCTATTGCGGGCGTTGGGGCAGTAACTGGCCAATAAGCGATGGGCAAATCGCGGTACGCCCTCTGTTCGGTCAAGCCCGACTTGAATCTGTCCGATCCGCCGCTATCTTTCTCATCCCCCGCTGCGGCCCGGCCATCCGACCGCCGCGGGCACATCCCGGTCCCCGATAGCTCAATGGTAGAGCGAGCGGCTGTTAACCGCTAGGTTCTAGGTTCGAGTCCTAGTCGGGGAGTTTCCTTCCGACCCCGCCTCATGGCGGGGTCGTTTGGTTTACAGGCGTCCCGTTTTGCCCGTCGCGGCGGGTGGGCCGGAAACCCTGCAGAATCCGGGCGGTTCGGCGATTTTGGCACCTTGGCCGCCGCGCTCTCGGTTCGAGAGCATTTCAGAGCCAACCGGTCAGGACACTGGGTGTCTCGTCATGGGTGCGTCGGAATCCTCTCGAACTCTCGGTGTCTCGGGTTGACGGGTGGAGGGGTTAACAGAACGTTCCGTGTGAGGAGTTCAACGACCACGGCCCGAGCGTGTGCCCGGGCCGTGGAGGATTGAACTCAGGTTGTACGGTCAGAGTCGCGCGAACTCAGCGGCGACGACGCGCGGCAATCAGGCCGCCGATGCCCAAGAGGGTCGCAGTGCCCGGAGTAGGAACCTGTACAGTCAGGCTGATGTCATCGAGGAAGGTTGTACGATCTTCAACACCTCCGATAGCTCCCGTCGCGTCGTACCAGTAAGGGCTGAGGCTATTGAAGCTCAGCGTGTACGACATGCCAGCGACCATCGTGAAGCCCGTGCCGCTCTTGGCGAACCACGTGCTCTTGCCCTCGGTCGTCCACCAGCCGGGTCCGGAACCCGAGTACGAGTTGCCGCCCGCGACCTCGCTCGAGTAGTTGCCGATCAGCTGCATGCTGCCCAGCGAATCGGTGATGGTGACGCTGTAGTCGTTCGGACGGCCGAACCAGTCGTGCTCACGCCACGACGCGCGGTTGGCGTCGAACCAGGAGAGCGTGCCGATGCCGCTCTCGGTCGCCGTGAACGTCTGGGACATGGTCTGGCGATCCTTGATGATGCCGAACACATCACCGGTGTGGGCCCACTTCCAGCCGGCGGCAAAGTCCTCGGTGCGTGCGATCGCACCACCGACCCATGCGCCCGAGAAGTTGTACTGCCAGGAGCTCCAGCCCCAGTTCGAACCGCCCCATCCGGCACCCCACCTCGCTCCGTTCGCCTGCTGCGAGTAGGGGTTGTTCTGCAGGACAGCCTGATTCTCAAAGCCTCCATCGATGATGATGTCGGCCGAAGCCGAACCCGCGATGGCCGCGATGGCGACCGAGCCGATTGCGACCGCCTGCATGACATTGCGGTGCGGTTGTGAGTTGCGATGGCTCATGATTCACCTCTTTGTGCTTCCGCTATCTCCGGAGCCTGGTGACCCCGAACCTCAACTTCAAGGTGCGATCCATCGGGGCCCCCGGCAAGCGTTGAGAGGCCCGAGCCGCGGCAATCGAACAACGCCAGGCCGCACAGACCGGACAGATGGCGGGGAACGCATCGGGGTGGGCAGTTCACGGACTCTGAGCACGCCTCCAAGGCGAGGTCCGGAAATGCGCGCAACGAAAAACCCCGCCGAGCGGCGGGGTTGCAGGGTTCCACGAGTTCGCTGCGTCGTGTAACTCAGCGACGACGACGCGCGGCGAGCAGGCCGCCGAGGCCGAGGACCGCGGCTGCGCCGGGGGTCGGAATGGCCTGCCGGCCGTTGATGAAGAAACGCATGCCGTCACTCGTGACGGATCCGGACAAGAACTGGGCCTGGCCGCGGAGCGTGAAGTCGCCGAGCGTGCCGGTCAGGGCAAAGTAGTTGTTGGTGTTCGGGACGCCGTCATAGAGCGCGTTCGCGCCCGGGACAGAGACGAAGCCGCCGCCATCGTTGAACTCGACGTTGGTGTACTGGAAGCTCCGACCGGCCACGCCCGACATGTTGGCGCCGATGTCGAGGCCGACCAGCGTGTTGCCGAGGGCGATGACCGGCGTCTGCGTCATCGACATCGCGAGACCTGTGTAGTCGTTGTTCGCGTAGACGTTGAACGTGACGGTTCCCGCCGTGTTGTTCCAGATCACTTCCCACGAGCGCTGCAGGCCACCGGATCCATCGTTCGGGCCCCACCAGCCGTTGCCGGGGTTCCCGCCCTGCAGATCGCTCTGGCCGGCGGCCGAGAGGCGGGCCTTCTGGTTGCCGAAGTTGAACGTTCCGATGGCGTTGAATGCCGAGGTCGAAGCCGGGGAAGCGGGGAAGGCCGCCGACGTCAACGTGAGTGACGCCTGTGCAGAACCCGCGCAGGCCGCGAGGGCCAACGCACCGATAGCGATCGAAGTCTTCATGTCTCTTCTCCTCTGCCGCCCTTCGGCGGCGATTGTTGCCAGCGGCTCGCGCACGGCAACAGCCACGCACGGGGAAACTCCGCTGGAGAAGGATACACCGACCTCCCCTTTGCGAACCACTTTCTGCGCGATCCGCGTGAAGATTGCACTATGTGAAGATGGGCAGGATTCGCGGCTCTGGCGATGACTCATTCTGAGCCGCCGATGCTCGACCGTTGAGGACGAAGCGGGCTCCGTCCGAAGCCAGCCAGATCATGTCGTCCCATAATCCGAGCACCAAGAACCAGCCCCGGGCGCTCCCGAGTCCGATGATTCCCAGTCGTGCCCCCCGCCGCATCTCCATCAGGCTTCGCCATCTACACCCGCCAGTCGGTGGACACGGCGAAGGACTTCTCCTCCTGCGATGCCCAGTTCCAGACGTGCCTCGACTGCGCCCGGGCGTTCGGCGATCGCGACGGCGATTGGATCGGCGAGCGCTTCGACGATCAGGGCTGGTCGGGCAGCAGCGTCGAGCGGCCGGCGCTCAAGCGACTGCGGCAGGCTGTCCGCGAGGGGCGTGTACGCCATGTGTACGCGGTGGCGCTGGACCGTCTGTCGCGGACGATGCGGGATGCCGTCGTCATCCTCGACGAGTTGGAAGCTGCGGGTGTCGAGCTGCGCCTGGTCCACCAGCCCGGGATCGGCACCTCCGCCGAGGGGCGATTCCTCCGGCACATCATCGCGTCGTTCGCCGAGTTCGAGCGCGAGCTGATCGCCGCTCGCTTGTCCGATACGAGAATGTCTCTCAAGGCGCACGGCCGCAGGCTGGCGGGGCCGCCGCCGTACGGGTATGACGCCGATTCGAAGACCAAGCAGCTCGTGCCCAACGCCCGCGAAGCCAGGCGGCTGCAGGCCATCTTCGAGATGGCGGCGTCCGGTACGCGTCCGAGCGAGATCGCACGCCGGATCAACAAGAAACGTTGGACCACGAAGAAGCGTCTCTCCAAGCGGTCGGGTCGCCTGATCGGCGGCGGAGCATGGACGGCGCGACAGATTGTCGATGTCCTCCGGAATCCCGTGTGCCTGGGCGTCTTTGCCGACAAGGGCAAGCTCCGCAACGGCGTGCACGCCCCCATCATCGGGCTGGACATGTTCGTCCGCGCGAAGTCGCACCTCGACGCGAGGAGGCGAACGCCGCCGGGGAAGCGAAGCTCGAACCGCTTCCCCCTTCGGGCCAAGCTCATCTGCCCGGGCTGCGGCCGCCCGATGAGCAGCTACGTCGTGACCCGCAGAATGGGCCCACGAAGTGGCCGGGTCTACAGCTACTACCGCTGCCGGGCGACCTCCGGGGGGCGACCGCCTTGCCGTGGTCGTCAGATCCAGGCGTTCCGGATCGAACAGGCCGTGTCGTCGGCGCTGGAGCAGGCGGAGCCGTGGCGGCGGGCCTTGGAGCTTCGGCCGCCGCCGGGCCAGGGGTGTGCCGCCGAAGACCTCGCCCGGGGATGGACCTCCCTGGATCAAGCAGCCAGAGCCCGATTGATGCCCCGACTGATCGAACGGCTGGAGTTCGATGAGGCCCGCGAGGAGCTGATCATCGTCCTGTCGCCGGACGCTGCAGGAGTCGCAAGTGCCTGCTTTGCAGGTACTTGCGGAGGCGACTGTTAACCGGCAGGTTTGCTGTGAGTCAGGGCGATTTAGAGTTTTGGGCCCTCGTCAAAGTTTGACGAGGGCCCTGTCGTTTACAGACCGCCGCGGCAGATCGCCCCTCCTGGCACGCCACGGCGGGGTTTCGGCGCTCTCCGTTTCGATCCGAGAGCGCAGCACCCCAAGCGGAACGCCCCCCTTTCGGCACCAAAACCGCCCGCGCTCTCGCGCTCTCTGTTCTTCTCTCTTGGACTGGTTAACAGGAGCGTTTCGAGCGGGGGCCTGATGCGAACGCAGCTTCGATCCAATGCCTGGCCAGAGAGCAAGAGCCACTGGGCCCGGTCGAGTCGTGCGGGTGCCGACTTGTTGATCGTCTAGATGGCGGGCTCGCCAACCGGTCAGGACACCGGGTGTCTCGCCATGGGTGCGTCGAAATCCTCACGAACTCTCGGGGTCTCGGGTTGACGGGCCGGCGGGTTAACAGGTTTCTCTCGAAACTGGAAGACGGAATCGCACGCGAGTCCGAACTCGCATGCGCGCAGTTCGTACTCTTTCCGAATGCACCAGCACGAGGCTTCCCCTATCGCGGTCATCGGCGCGGGCGTCGTCGGACTCAGCACTGCGGTGCGTCTGCTCGAGCGGGGCCTTGCGGTCACCATCCATGCCGAACATCGGTCGCCACGAATCGCTTCCGCCGCAGCTCCCGCCATGTTCACGCCGTTTCCGGGTTCGGACGTCGCGCGATCTCGCGGCTGGGCTCTGAAGTCACTGGACGCGCTGAGTGCACTGGAGCGGCGTGAAGGGTCGACTGCAGGCGTGCGGCTTGGTCCGTTTCGGGAGTACTGCTACCGGCAACCGAGGCCTCGGCCCTTTGCGGATCTCTCGTCCGAGCGTGTGGCACCGGTCGTGCCGCAGGGCTTTGCAGCGGTTCTTGATTCGGATCGTCCTCACATCGATACGAACCGACACCTCGTGTGGCTCGAAAACCGCGTGAGTGCGATGGGCGGCCGCATGGTCGAAGAGCGGCTCACATCGCTCGACGCGCTCTTCGAACGGGGCTCCGAGATCGTTGTCAACTGCTCGGGTGTCGGAGCCCGTGCGCTGGCGTGCGATCCGCTGGTCCGCGCGATGCGAGGAATTGTGCTTCATGCACCTCGCACTCCCGGGCTTGCACGCAGTCTTCACGACGATGCGCCGGACAACGTCGTGACGTACGTGTTCGTCTACGACGACCATCTGGTGCTCGGGAGCACCTACGAACACGACACATGGGATGAGAGCATCGATGAGAGCGAGTCGCAGGCGATCATCGAACGCTGTCGCAATCTGGCTCGCATCGACGGCTGCCCGAACTGGCGGGAGCTGGGTACGGAGATCATCGATCGCCGCGTGGGACTTCGACCCATTCGAGGCCAGGCGGGAGTGAGCGAGGACATCCGGCTTGAGATCGAGCACGCAGGCGATGGACGCGCGATCGTCCACAACTATGGGCATGGCCGTAGTGGGGTCAGCCTCGCGTGGGGCACCGCAGAGGAGGCGGCGGACATGGCTTTGGCCGTGATCAACAAAACTTCTCGCTCCGTTTGACCGCTCATAAAAGTGCGGCATGTTGGCCAGAAATTCCGCGGAATCCGAACTGTTTGGCGAGTGTGGGGCTTGGCCCGCCGCGCTCTCGGTTCGAGAGCATTTCAGAGCCAACCGGTCAGGACACCGGGTGTCTCGTCATGGGTGCGTCGAGATCCTCTCGAACTCTCGGGGTCTCGATTTGACGGGCGGTGGGGTGAACAGGGGCGTTCCAAGCGGCAGCCGGATGCGAACGCAGATTCGATCGGTTGCTCGCGTTTGACCGGCAACAAGGCGCACCGAGGACACTGACAAACGACCACGGCCCGGGGGTGTGCCCGGGCCGTGGAGGGTTGAACTTAGGTTGTGCGGTCACCGCCGAGCGAACTCAGCGGCGGCGACGCGCGTTGATCCTCGTCGAACAGTCGATCGCTGCCATGAATCTCAGCCACAACGACACCAGCGTGATCACGACATACAATGCTGCCCGCTGATCACGAGCGCTTTCCGAAAAGCGCTTCGGTCGAAACTGGAGGCAGAGTTTGCACTTCGACGTGACTTCAGGTAAATGGTCGCCCATGAGCCCAAGTGAATCTCGTTGGCCCACAGCTTTCGTTCGTCTGTTGCTCGCCGTAACTCTGCCCGTGGCGTTCCTCGCTGGGTGCGCTCAAGTCCCGGTAAGCCGCCTCTCGGCACCCGAGCGCGAGCAGGTGCTGGGCTTGCGTCAAACAATCGACGGCGCGATCGCCGAGACCGCACAGGCCGCCATGCCAGCGGCTCAGACAGGCACGACGGAGGACATCACCGTGCCGGGGCCCGCGGGGCCCATCCGCTGTCGGATCTATCGCCCGGCGCAGTCCGCCGCGCCGGGTACGATCCTGTTCATTCACGGCGGGGCGTGGATCGCGGGGTCGATTGACTCGCACGATCCAATGGCCCGCGCGATCTGCGCGGCCACGGGCGTGAACCTGATCTCCGTCGATTACTCGCGCGCTCCCGAAGCGATGTTCCCCTCGCAGCTCGAGGAACTCCGCAGCGTGCGGCGATGGATCGCTCGTGAGGGCGCTCGCTCGGGTCTCAGCGCGAGCCCGCTCGCGCTGTGCGGCGATAGCGCGGGCGGCAACATGGCCGCGGTGCTGGCACGCGAAGCCGCCAACGGCTCGGTCGCGCTGGTCGCGCTGATCAACCCGGTCGTCGACATGACTTTCGCCTCGGTGCAGGACGCCGAAACCCGCTTCTTCTCCGAGCTCATGATCAAGTCCTACGTGCCCGCAGGCGTTGACGTGCGCGACCCGGCGCTCTCGCCACTGCTGAGTGCGGTGCCCGCGATGCACCCGGCGACGTTCATCGCGATCGGTGATCAGGACCCCTGGCGCGCCGAGCAGGATCAGTACGCGCTGAAGCTGCGTGCGGCCGGCGTGCGCGTTGAAGAGTTCCGC
>JBIPMO010000326.1:0-3352 GCA_044369085.1 Phycisphaerales bacterium | reverse complement strand
ACGGTCTCCCGGAGAGGTCGGCAACACCGATCGCGCGAGGGATGTGCGCGATCGGTGTCGCCGAAACACAAGGCCGGGGGGTGCTCCGGCCCGCATCTGGTTGATGTCGCGGAGGTGGTGGGGCCCTTGCAAAAGTTGAAATGAAAAAAGCCCCAGCACATGCTGGGGCTTGAGCGGTCGCGGGTTGATCGACTTTGGTGGCCGCCATGGCGGTCGCCTTGGCGGCTCAGATCGAGAATCGGTTACGGGCAGGAGTTGCCGAAGTTGGCCAGGACGGTGGTGATGTCGAGGAAGCTCACCGTGCCGCTGCCGTCAGCATCGCCGGGGCACGAAGCCGCCGGGATTCGAGCCAACAAAAGGGCGTAAGAGTAGATGCCGCCGTCTCTCGGTTGGGTATCGTCAACGAACACGTAATAGCTTCCCCGGGCGGGAGCGCGGAAGCGCACGGTCGCCCCCGAATCGGCGCTGGCGGGAAACGCGCCCGCGGCGTCGCTGTTTGTTGTCAGCAACGCGGTCACCCCATCGGGGCCGAGAATTCGCATCCGCATGTCGGGCACGTTCCAGTCAGACGGAAGGCCACCCAAAGGGTTGGCCGATGCGATCAGGATGTCGCCGAAGTTCAAATCAACCCGGTAGTAATCGAGCGTCACGGGATTCTCGAGTTCAGCGAACCCGATGTTCGGCCCGATCTCACTGAGGGGCACGAAGTCCGCAGTCGCGGGAGTTTGGTTGTTGCTCTGCGCAAGCCAGTCGAAGTAGTTCACGTCGATGGTCGCGATGTGGATGGCGTACTCGCCGGTCTGATTGCCGCCGACCCCTTCCACACGCACGGTGTGGGACCCTTGCTGCGGCGCGATGAAGCGAACAATGCTCCCGCGGGTCGTGCCGAGAGGGAAGTCCGCCCCCGCGTTATCGTTGGACACCAACACGCCCGACGAGTCTCGGATCGAAACAAGGGTGTCGGGGGTGTTGAAGTTCTGCGGCAGGCCGCTCAAAGGCGTGGTGATCACCACCAGCGTCTGGTTGGCTGCCAGAAACGTCCCCCAGTCATCAACTTGGCCCGGAGTGAGCCGCCCACGGCCGACTAGCACGTTTGTCCGATCAATAGAGAAGTTCCGATTCACATACCCGAGCGGAGGATCATTGACCCCGCGCTCCGACCCGCCCGCTGCCGTCGACTCGCCCCCCGCGAGCGCCGTCGTCACCACCACGCCAAACGACAACAGAACACACGCGAGCCGGTTCATGCGAACGCTCCTAAAGGTCACACCGCGCAGCCAATCCGAACAACGCCGCCGCGGCACGCCCGCGACCAGCCCCCAATCCCAACACGCATCCACCCACGCATCATGCTGAGGGTTCGGCTCAAGTCTTTCCCAAAGCGCCAACCTCTCAGGCCGGCGACGAAACCCCATCCGCCGAACATACACCCGATCCGACCCGACGCAACGCCTCCTTTCCCCCAACCGCCTCGCCTGCCAGAGATTTTCCGGATCTCCTGCGGTTTCAGAGAGGTCCGACGTATTGCC
Organism: Phycisphaerales bacterium; assembly: GCA_044369085.1. GTDB lineage: Bacteria > Planctomycetota > Phycisphaerae > Phycisphaerales > UBA1924 > JAEUIV01. The sequence continues at coordinate 1,823 of JBIPMO010000326.1, read as the reverse complement.
GAAAGGGACGCGACCAGATGGAGGGGCCACCCAGACCCTCGCTTCTCCATCTCGCCAGCGACGTGCGATCGTTGCCAAGCCGCAAAAATGAAAGCGCCCAGGCCCGAGCCAGGGCGCAGTCGTTCAGATCAAGAGCCTGTAAGGGCGAACTGCCCCGCCATCACGGGCAGGCGTTGCCGAAGTTCGCGAGCACGGTGGTGATGTCGGTGAAGTTCACGATCCCGCTGCCATCGGCGTCGCCGGGGCAGAAGGAGGATGGGACGCGGGCGAGGAACAGGCTGTAGAAGGAGGAGCTGGGCACGTCTTCCGTGATGAGGAAGTGGTAGCGGCCGGCGCCGGGGGCGCGGAAGCGGACGGTCGCGCCGCCGTTGTTGAGGAAGCTTGTGAAGGGGAAGTTGTCGCCCAGGTCGTTGACACTCTGGAGGAGGATGGTGGCGCCGTCGGTCGCGTAGACGATGAGGTTGAGGTTGGGAATGCTCCAGTCGGTGGGGAGGTTGGCCAGCGGGACGCCCGAGGCGATGATGATGTCGCCCGCGTTGAGGTCGATCGAGTAGAAGTCGACCGCGGGGTTCTCCGTGCCGGCCTGACCGACGGAGGGTCCGAGCTCGGCGATCGGGATCACGTCCGCAAACGCGAGGTCGTCGTTGAAGGTTTCGGACCAGTCAGCGACGGAAGAGGTGACATCCGCGAAGGCGATCGAGTACGGCCCCGTTTGATTGCCGTTGAATCCCTCGACGCGGATGTAGTAAGTTCCCGCGGCGGGTGCGCGGAAACGCAGCACCGAGCCGCGGATGGCGGCAAAGCCGGAGTCGTTGCCAGCGTCGTCGTTCGCGGCAAGCGCCGCATCGCCCACGTTGCGGACGCTGACGATGGTGTCAGGGGTGTTGAAACTAAATGGCACGTTGCCGAGCGGGGTGGTCACGATCAGGAGCGACTGTCCCGCGGAGAGGTTGACGCCCCAGTAGTCCAGGTCGCCCGGGGAGAGTTCACCCCGGCCGATGATGATGTTCTCTCGCGCGAAGTTGAGGAATGACGCTCCGCTGGTGTTATCGTTGAAGGGGTCGAAATCTGTGGCGTAGCCGCGCAGTGGTTCGTTGGTACCCCGAACCGCTTCGCTGGTCTCGCCTGGCCCGCCGCCCGAGAGGGCCGGTGCGACGGCGAGGCCGAGGGTTGCGATCATCAATGCGAACTTCTTCATGAGTCTCTCCTTCTGTCCCTGTGGAGTTGCACACCCGCGACGGGCGCGAAACGACCGCGGCCCGTTCGGGAGGGTGATCTGGCAAGGCCCGCGCGTCATGGAGCGGGAGAGCGAAAGCGCGTGGGAATGGGCAAGACAAATGGCGTCCGGCACCGGAAAGATGGCGAAGAACACGCCACATGTTCACTCCCACAACCCCGAAGATACTCCGAAAATGCCCACGAGCAACCGCGTTGTGGCGGTTCCCGCGGGCGGCGCAGGTTTTTTCCGGGTTGTCTGCGGTTTCAGCGCCCAACGACGCACTGGACTGCGAGGGCAGGCGGGAACGCCCGCTCGGCACCCCCCCCGGCACACCCAGAGCCGAGGCTGCCCGAATCAAGAACCCAGTCCGAACACCACTTTTTGATCCAGAAGGAGTTTCACCATGCACCGCGCTATCGCCCCCACCATGCTCCGCGTTGTGGCCCCGCTGACTCTTGCGCTTGTCGCCGGCTCGGCCCTTGCCCAGAACACCTACCGGGCCAACGTCGACTCCTCTGAAGTCCAGAGCTCGTTCGCGTCGGGCGGGTCGATCACCCCCAACGGTCGCTTCATCGTGTTCACCTCGGCCGACAACCTCTCCGGC
>JBIPMO010000090.1:0-11059 GCA_044369085.1 Phycisphaerales bacterium | reverse complement strand
GATGTGCGGCACATCCCCGATGACATCGCGATGGCCGATGAGGAGCATGCCGAAGGGGAGGGGTCAAACGGGGGCGGGGGGGGCGGGACGGGCGCTGCGGTTCCCGGATCGCTGGCGGGGACGAGCCTGGAGCAACTGGAGAAGCGCGCGATCCGCGAGACGCTGCGGCTGACGGCGGGCAACCGCGAGGCGGCGGCGAAGATGCTGGGGATCGGCGAGCGGACGCTGTACCGCAAGCTCAAGGAGTACGGGCTGCGCTGAGGCGCGCTGCGTGAACGATCTGCACGCGCGGCCTCACGCGGACTTGTTGCCGCCGCGGCGGAGGAGCGAGCGGAGCGTGTCGATCGCAAAGCCGATCTTGGTGCGCGTGGTGATCGAGGAGTAGGTGGAGAAGACCAGGGCGATGCAGCCATGCTCTGTGATCGGTGCGCCGTGGCGGCAGCCGGGCTGGGCGCGGAAGTAGTCGCCGGCCTTGAGCTTGTTCTCGCCGATGGAGAGGTCGCCCTCGAGGACGACGACCTCTTCAATTCCGCCGTGGTCGTGGTCGGGGATGCGCGAGCCCGGGGCCATGTTGAGCAGGAGTGTGCGGCGGTTGCTGGCGCGATCGGCAAAGAGGGTCTTGGACCTGACGCCCGGGAGCCCGGTGGGGCGCCAATCGCGTTGATCGCGGCGGACGATGACGAGCGGATCGGCAGCGCGGTCGTCGTGATCGTGGTGGTGGGCGCCGGCGGACTGGGTGACCGGGTCGATGCCCAGCCGTGCTTCGAGGGCGCGGCGTGCCTCCGCGGGCGGTTCGACGGGCCGGATGGATGCCGCGAGCGCTTCGATCACGGGCATGACCTCGGCCAGCGCGCGGAGGTGGTCGGGATCGCCCGCGGCGACGAGCGCCTCGAAGCGAGCGACTTCGGCATCGTCGAGCGCGCCGGCGGCGTAGAGCGCAGCCGTCTCCTGCGGAGTCAGCGGCTCGTCGGGCATCGGGTTGTTGCGCTCGTTGGGGTTCATGCTCTTGCCTCTCCGCCGGCGGCCTGGCCGGTGGCGAGCGTTTCAATCATCGTCCGAATGCCGGTTCTGATCCTGGTCTTGACGGTGCCCACGGGGATTTCGAGGGCTTCTGCGATCTGCTCGCGCGAGAGGCCTCTGAGGTAGGCGAGGCGGATGACGGAGGCCTGCTCGGGGGAGAGATCCTCGAGGGCGCGGTCGCAGGCGTCGAGTCCTTCGCGGCGGCCCGGGGCGGCCGAGGCGGGCGAGGCCTCGTGTTCGCGGGCTCGCCTTGCGAGTTCGGCCTTGAGTTCGGCGGCGCGGCGGTCGCGGCGGAGGAGGTCGATGGCGCGGGAGCGCGCGACCATGAGCATCCATGCCTCGGCGTTGCCCAGGGCGGGGCTGTAGGAGGCGGCGCGGCGCCAGATCTCCCACATGGCGTCCTGGAAGGCGTCGTCGGCTCGCGGCCCGGTCCCGAGCACGGCGCGGACGATGCCGAAGACTCGCGGGGCCATGAGGTCGTAGAGGGGCATGAAGGCTTCGCGGTCCCCTTGCGCGCAGCGGATGAGGAGGACGGCGGCGGGCGCGGCATCGTTCGGTCCTGCGCTGGCGCGGGTGGAATCGCTGATCGAACTGGCTTGCGATTCGGACATGGTTCCGCGCCGTTGGCCCCGCGACCTTGTGACGCAGTGTATGTCTTCGCGTTGGCCGCGATTCGGATTCAATGAGGCTCGCGCGGTGCGTCGCGCGAGTCCTCGGCCGGCATGAACAGATCGCCGACGGAGCGTGGGGTGAGAAGGAGCCACGCCGTCGAACGCATGCGGCGCGACCGATATCACAGCCTCACAGGCCGGCCCCGCGCCGAAGAAGCGGATGACGCGGGGGCGGTTCATGGATCAACACGTGTGAGCGCTTGAGGTCAGAGATCAGGCAGCGCGACGGCGGCGGATGCCGAAGGCCAGGATGAGCCCGCCCATGGCGGCAGCGCCGGGAGCGGGGACGATGGTGATGTCGCGGAGGGTGAGGCCGTTGCCCACGACACCGAGCGGGGTCGCGCCGCCGGAGGCGAGGCTCAGGCTGTAGAGGGAGCTGATGTTGGAGATCGGGTCGGTGAGGGAGACGAAGGCGTTGCCGGTGGGCCCGAAGATGTCAAAGCCGACGAGGTCGCTGGTGGCAAAGCCGAGCGAGCCGACGGGGTTGACGACGCCGCCGTTGAACGAGCCGTTGCCGCCGGCCATGGAGCCGACCTCGCCGAGGATGCCGAGGCCCGAGTCGATGATGAACTGACGGGTGGTGCCCGCGGCGACGCCCGCGAGCGAGTTGGTGTAGGCGGTGCCGACGGCGCGGGGGGTGCCGCCGGTGGCGTAGGTGAGGGCGTTATCGGTGCCCGGGCCGACGGTGCCAGCGACCGCGCCGCCGGTCACGGGGTTGAGGCGGCCGTTGAAGCCCGCGGCGTTGACGAGGCGGATGCGATCGACGGTGGGGTTGAAGTCGATGCCGTACTCATCGAGCGACAGCCCGGGGGTGAAGGAAACACCGCTGACGGCGGTGGCGACCACGCCCGCGCTGAAGTTGAGCGAGTAGATGCGGTTCGAAGAACCAACGGCGAAGACCTGGCCGACGGCGGGCCGGAGGTCGATGCCCTTGAGGGTCTCGCCCGAGGCGAGGCCGCTGACGAAGCCCAGGTCGCTGATGAGGCCGGGGTTGGTGCTGTTGAAGGTGACGATGCGGTTGTCGGTGGTGAGGCCCACGACCTGCTCGGCGCGAGCCGAGGCCACAAAGACGGTCGAGACGACAGCCATGGCCGCGAGGGTGGCGGCAGAGATGCGGTTCTTCACGATGTTCTCTCCTTCAGACGGTGTGTTCCGGGAAGCTGGCGTGCCCACGCACGCCGGACGGGGGAGAGTCCGAAGGAGGGTCGAGAGGGGTTTTTGGATTCGCAAGTTCGGCATCCGATCGGAGACGACCCAGAAGAGAACGTGTGAGGGCCATTCAAAAGATTGGAGCTGGCTGCAAGATCGGCGTGGGTTGCGGCAAGTCATGGTGTCGATCGGTGAGACGCACCGAACGATGCGGGCCGCGGCCGGACAACGACGCGGACGCGACCCCTCAGGTTGATCTCCTCTCTCCTCCTCCTGTGCAGCACGCACCACCCCGCAAGGTGATCCGTGCTTTGACGTTCTCTCTCCTCCTCCTGTGCAGCACGCACCGCCCCGCAAGGTGATCCGTGCTTTGACGACTCTCTCTTTCCTCCTGCGCACGCGGCGCTCCTCCAGGCGAAACGTGCATTTCAAACGGTGCCTGAGAAACAAAGAACCCGCTCGGAAAGGTCCGAGCGGGTCCTGGTGTGTTGCGGGGTTGACGGTGCCGTTCAGGCGGTCATGAGGGTCGGCATCTTGGCGATCACGGTCGGGGTGCTGAACTCCTCGCGGCGGACCATGCGCGGCTTGCGGTTGCAGGCGGCGAGGTGGCCCAGGGCCCGGGCGATGAGCTCGCCGCGGCTGGAGGCGTTGAGCTTGCGGTGCAGGCTCTTGACGTGGTCGTGAACGGTGTGCGGGCTGCGGGCGAGATCGGAGGCGATCTGCTTGACGCTCTTGCCCAGAGCCAGGTGCTCGAGGACCTGCTGCTCGCGCTGTGTGAGGCGGGTCAGGGCGGTGCTGACCTCGCTGCCGAAGGCCAGGGTAGCGCGGTTGACGAGGTGGCCGATGACGGCGCGGATGACGTTGGCCTCGGCCTCGGTGAGCGGCTTGTGATTCTGGCCGACACCGACTTCGACGATGAAGGAGCGGCCCGGGATGCTTCCTGGCATCGGGGCGACCGCGACGATCATGTCGTTGACACCGATCTTGGCCCAGCGGCGGCCGCAGGACGTATCGGGCCAGCGTTCGCCGCAGGGGAGTTCACGGAGGAGGGCGACCTTGGCGGCGGGCTGGTTTGCGTGCCCGTTGGTTTGCATGGAGCTGTGAGCGGTGAGGGCGATCGAATCATCGATCCACCAGTCGAAGGAGCTGGAGTGCTCGGGGTGGATGATCTCACCTTCGAGGGCTCGGCCGAAGGGGTCGGTGCCGGCGGCGCCGGTGGCTTCGAGCTGCACGACCGAACCGCGCTGCCCGGTGGAAGCGAGGGTGACGGCGACGACGCAGCCGGGCCTGACCTTGCGCAGGGCTTCGGCGGCCTTGACGCACCAGTCCTGTGTGGCAACGGCGGGCAGGGTGCAGATCCCAGCCGCAATTTCCACCGCACAATCGAGATGTTCTGAACCAATCGAGGCCTTGGCGATCAACATTGCTATTTCCTTTCAGTCATGGAAAGGGACGCGAGACACGCCACGTGGCGGCCCCGCAGGCGGGGCTTGGGAATCCTATCGGTCCCCACATAGGGGAAGGTTTATCAGGTTCCCCGTGTTTCAGCCACACTATAGGCGGGGACGCCAGGTCTGGGGGGTTTTGTCTTAAACACTGTTCATTTCATAGTTTAGCGCTTAAGTGATGCGGGTTATTCTGGGGGGTCTGGTCGCCGGAAGTGGTTGTGGCACAGCAGTTTAGGGTAGATTCCCAATCGCCCCATAACTACTTGGATTTCACGGCTTGGCATCGTTCGGCGGAGCGGTTTCTGCCACCAGAACCCTGGTGGAAATCTCGTGGGCGATTCGTGCGGCGAGGGCGGGATCGGGGCGGTGCTCGGCGGTGAAGAGCGGCTGCAGACCGCGATCGACGAGATCCGGATCGGTGGCAAAGGAAGTGAGTCGCGCGCTGGTGGCATCGAGACGCCGGCCCGGTTTGTAGATGCGCTCGATGTCGACCTCGACGCGCGCGATCAGGGTTCCCTGGTGCTCGCGGAGGTCGGTGTCCGCGGATGGCGGATCGGCGGTCGCATCCGCGCCTTCGGGGGCGAATGTGATGCGGATCTGGCGGCGCTGGTAGTGGGCCAGGCCCTCGACATCGTCGTTGAAGGATGAGCCGTGACGGATCCAAGGCGTGGCGTAGCCCGATGAGGCGCGGGGAAGCGATGCGATGACGCCGCCGCGGGCATCGATGCGAGCGAGCTCGAACTCGGCTTCGCGGATGGTCTGCTTGGCGGCATCGAAGGCGGCGGCGTATTGGCCCGGCGGGATGGTGAACGTGGTGTCGGTGGGCCTCGAAGCGCACGCGGCGAGGAAAGCGAGCGGGATGAGGAGCGGGAACATGCTGCGCATGGGTGTCTGCTTTCACCTGCGAAACAGCACGAGGATACATGGAATGGTGCGGTCCGGTCCCGCCCGGGGGATGGACAGCGCGGCTACGCTGGTTTGATGAATCAGGGCGGCCATCCTGACCGGCACCACCGCCAGATGCTTCTGCCGCAGATCGGGGCGGCGGGGCAGGAGCGGTTGCGCGGCGGGCATGCTCTGTTGGTGGGGTGCGGGGCGCTTGGGTGTGTGGTGGCGGAGATGCTCTGCCGGGCGGGGGTGGGGGCGATCACGCTCGTGGACCGCGACATCGTGGAGTGGACGAACCTGCAGCGGCAGGTGCTCTTTGACGAGCGCGATGCGGCGGAGGGGCACCCGAAGGCGGTGGCGGCGGCGGCACGATTGTTTGCGATCGATCCGGGGGTGCATGTGAGGCCGCTGGTGGCGGATGTGACGCGGCGGAACGTCATCGAGCTGGTGCAGGGAGGCGGGTCGCAACTGTTGCGGCGGGCGACAGTGATCATCGACGGTACGGACAACTTCGAGACGCGTTACCTGCTGAACGATGCCGCGGTGAAATGTGGTGTGCCGCTGGTGTACGCGGGGGTGGTGGGGACGGCGGGGGTGACGATGACGGTGGTGCCCGGGGAATCGGCGTGCCTGCGGTGCGTGTTTGATGATCCGCCCGCGGTGGGGAGCGCGCAGCGCGGGGCGACGTGCGACACGGTGGGGGTGCTCGGGCCCGCGGTGGGGGCGATCGCGAGCGTGCAGGCGGCCGAGGCGATCAAGGTGCTGGCGGGGCGAACGGGGGAGGTCCGGCGGACGCTGCTCTCGATTGATGTGTGGAGCGGCGCGGTGCGCGATGTCGATCTGGCACGGGCGCGGCGGGAGGACTGCGCGTGCTGCGGGGTGGGGAGGTTCGAGTTTCTGGATGGAGCGGGCGGGGATGAACCGGCGCGGCTCTGCGGCCGCCATGCGGTGCAGGTGTCGCCCGTGGGGGCCGGCCGGATGGACCTGGCGGGTCTGGCAGCGCGGCTCAAGGATCACGGCGAGTTCACGGTCTCGCGGTTCCTGGTGCGTGGTGTGCTGCGCGGCGAACGGGGGGAGGCGGAGGATGGTTCGGGGGGCGGGGGGGAGATCGGGCTCACGGTTTTTGCCGATGGCCGGGCGATCGTGACGGGGACCTCGCGGGTGGAGCGGGCCCGGGGGATCTACGCGCGGTACGTGGGGGGGTGATCGTGGCGGTCGCGGGGGCGCGGGCTACACTTCCGCCCGGCTTCGAGCGCGGCGTTTGCTGCTCGATCGGCGGGGCCAGAGATGCAGGAGCGCGCGATGCCGCAGGAAACGAAGCAGAAGTTTGAGAGCACTGCCGGAGCGGGGACCGAGGATCGGCAGACGCTGCAGGGGCTGGTGGCATCGCGCGAGGATGAGAAGGCGTTGCTGGATGCGCTCGAGAAGGCGTTTGACTATCGCGGGGATGTGACGCTGGAGCTGGTGGGGGGGGAGCGGGTGTCGGGGTACATCTTTGACCGGCGGGTGGGGGCGACGCTCGCGGCTTCGAACGTGCGGCTGCTCTGCGATGGCAGCGATGAGAAGGTGCTGGTGGCGTTTGACCGGATCGAACGGCTGGAGTTCAGCGGTCGCGACACGGCGGCGGGCAAGTCGTTCGAGACGTGGCTCAAAAAGTATGTCGAGAAGAAGCTGGCGGGCGAGCGGGCGAGCCTTGAGAGCGAGCCGCTGGAGTAGTCGGCGAATGTTTCCCTGAACTTCGATGGCGATGCCCGCTGGTGGAGCGGGCGTCGACTACCATGCTCGCGCTTGTACCAGGCACTTCTCACACGGCGGTATCTGTTCAGCAAGGTCATGCCGCTGCTCGCATCGGTGGCTGTGATGCTGTGCGTGGCGATGGTGCTGGTGGTGTGGTCGGTGATGGGGGGGTTTTTGCGGACGCTGCTTGAGAGCGGGAAATCGCTGATCGGGGATGTCTCGATCACGCGGCCGGTGCAGGGGATCCCTCAGTATCCGACGCTGATCGAGATGCTCGAAGCCGACGGGATGGTGGCGCGGGCCACGCCGGTGGTGGAGGCGCTGGGGCTGCTGACGCTGCCGAGCACCGACAGCAAGCCGATCACGGTGATGGGTGTCGAGCCGCGCGGGTATTCGGAAGTGACGGGGTACGCCGAGCGGCTGTGGTGGCGGCCGCTTGAGAAGCCGCTGGCGCGGGACAAGGAGAAGCTTGATCCGCGGCTGCACATGCCCGAGATGTCGCAGTGGCTTGAGGAAGGGCTGTCGCTGCAGAAGACGGACCCGCAGACGGGCGAACTGGGCGGCGCGATCGTGCTCGGGCTGGATGTGACGCGGTACAACAACCGGCGGACGCGGGCGGGCTTCGTCGACCCGAGGTACTACTTCATGCCCGATGAGCGGGTGACGATTTCGGTGCCTCCGGTGTCGGACAAGAACACCGTGATCGACATGGCGACGCGTCGATTCCCGGTGGCGAACGAGTTCCGGACGGGGTTCTACGAGGCGGATGCGAACTGGGCTCTGATGCCCATCGGCGATCTGCAGCGGATGCTGCGGATGGATGAGGCGAAGCGGGTGGTGAGGTCGCGCGGGCACGGCGAGGTGAGGAAGAACGCCGACGGGACCGAGGAGTTCATCGCGCCCACGGTGGTGGAGACGGTGCCGGCGCGGGCGACGAGCGTGCTGGTGCGCGCGGCGGAAGGGGTGACGGCGGCGGCGCTCGAGACGCGGTGCAAGGAGATCTACACGGACTTTGCCGCCCGGACGCCGCGGGTGCCGAGCATCGACGGGGTGTACATCTTCACGTGGGAGAACAAGCCCGGGCTGTCGACGTTCATCGCGGCGGTGAAGAAGGAGACCGCTCTGGTGCTGGTGCTGTTCTCGTTCATCTCGCTGACATCGGTGTTCCTGGTGTTCGCGATCTTCTGGTCGATGATCAGCGAGAAGACCAAGGACATCGGGGTGTTGCGGGCGATCGGGGCATCGCGCGGCGGGGTGGCGTGGCTGTTCGTTCGGTACGGGCTGGCGATCGGGGTTGTCGGGTCGCTGGCGGGGACGGGGCTGGCGTACCTGATCGTTCTGAACATCAATCCGATCCACGAGTGGCTGGGTGAGGCGCTTGGGATCTGGGTGTGGGACCCGCAGGTGTACCTGTTCGCAACGATTCCCAACCGCGTCGAGCCGTGGCGGGCGGTTGGGGTGGCGGTGTCGGGTGTGCTGTCGAGCGCGCTGGGGGCGCTGATCCCGGCGCTGCGTGCGGCGTGGATGGACCCGGTGCGGGCGCTGCGGTTTGAATGAGGGATATCACCGCAGAGACGCAGAGAACGCGGAGTGAATCAGTTGGATGGGTGTGGGATCAACGAGGCGGTTGCGGGGATGGCCGGAGTGTCTTTGATCTTGGAGGTCTCGGAGTTGTCGTTCAAGAGTTCTTTATGGCGCTGATCGAGGCACAGAACGTGTTCAAGACCTACCGGCTGGGGCGGGTGGATGTGCCCGTGCTGCGTGGGGCGAGTCTGGCGGTGGAGCGCGGTGAGTGCGTGGCGGTGCTCGGGGCCTCGGGGAGCGGCAAGAGCACGCTGCTGCACCTGCTGGGCGGGCTTGATCGGCCCGACCGCGGGGCCGAGCGGGGGGACATCACGTTCGAGGGTCGGTCGCTGCGGGGGCTGGCGGCGCGGGACCTGAACGCGTATCGCTGCTCGCGGGTTGGGTTCGTGTTCCAGTTCTATCACCTGCTGCCCGAGCTGACGGTGATGCAGAACGTGGCGATCGCGGCGATGGTGCGGTGGGGGCGGCTGGGGTACATGAAGCGCTCGGGCGAGGTTCGCGAGCGTGCAGCGCGGCTGCTGGACCGATTCGGTCTGGGGCACCGGCTGCGTCACCGGCCCGTGGAGCTTTCGGGGGGCGAGCGGCAGCGCGTGGCGATCGCTCGGGCGCTGATCAACGAGCCGGATGTGCTGCTCGCCGATGAACCGACGGGCAACCTGGACCAGAAGACGGGTGGGACGATCCTGGATGCGATCATGGAAGTGCGGCGCGAGCGGGGGCTGACGATGGTGCTGGTGACGCACGACCCGCTGACGGCGGAGCGGGCGGACCGGATGGTTCGGCTGGTTGACGGGGTGATGGCGGCGGGTTGAGCGGGGTATGTGCGGCTCGGCTGGCTGTGCTTGATCACGACCGGATGTGAAGATTGCGTGCGCGACGCCGTCGGTGAAGCGACTGCATAAACTGCGGGCATGATGCATCGATCGATCGGAATCGTGGGGGTGGGGGCGGGGTGGCTGCTGGCCTGCTCGGCGGGGTTGGCGCAAGGGGAGGCTGTGCCTGCGCGGCGTGCGCCGGGAGCGGGGGCGATGCAATCCGCCGCGCCCGGGGTGCCCGCACAGGTCAAGATCGGTCGGCGGGTGGAGTCGTTCCGGCGCGGGCTGCCGGTGCGACCGACGGTGCTGATCGTGCAGAACGGGGCGGCGTACGCGGCGGCGATCGGGAAGTGGTCGGTCAAGGAGCGTTGGCCGGTGCTGATCGACGACGGGAGCGATCGGGCTCGGGAAGACATCGCGCGGTTCGTGCGGGCGTTCCAGCCCAAGACGGTGCTGTGCTGGGACGGGGCATCGGCCGACGGGGCCGCGATCCCGCCCGCCGATGACCCGACGACGATCCGAGCGGCCGTGCTGAAGGCGACGTGGGCCGCGTGGGGCGCCCAGACCAACGAAGAGATGTACGAGGTGTGGACGGCGAGGAAGTGGGACCCGGTGGGGATCGTGGTCGCATCGCCGAGTGATCCGGCCTGGACGGCGGCGCTGGCGCTTGCGGTGGGGCGCGGTCAGTTTGTGATGTGGGTCGAGAGCAAGCCCGAGCCGCTCGGCAACGTGACGATCCTGGACAACGTGAAGGCGATGTCGTCGGCGGTGACGGGGCGGCTCGAAGAGCTGGGCAGGCCGTGGCGGGAGACGGGCGACCAGATCGAGGCGGTGACGCTTTGCCTGAACACCGCGACGCGCGTCACGACGGAGAAGGGCCAGCTGGCTCTGACCGACCTGATCGGTCGTCACGCCGATGGGACCCGCTGGGGGTGGTGCGGGATCGTGCCGGGAAGCGAATCGCAGGCGGCGTACCGGGCGATGTGCGCGCTGTTCCTGCAGCCGAACTCGGCGTGGCTGTTCGACGGGTACAAGGAGGACTTTGCTCCGCCGTACGCGCTGCCCAAGGCCAAGGACCTGCTGGAGAAGGCCGGGTTCAAGGTGGCATCGAACTTCCCTCCCTCCGGCGGCGCGCGTCAATGGCGTCAGCGGACGGCGTGGGGGATGTCGGCGGACCTGATCCACGTGAACACGAGCGGGAACAACGATTTCTTTGATCTGACGCCCGGGCGCGGGTACGGGTCGGATGTGCCGTTGCTTGAGCGGCCTTCGATCGTTCACTTCATCCACTCGTATTCGGCGCAGGTTCCTCAGGACGCATCGACGATCGCGGGCCGGTTCCTGGAGAACGGGGCGTACGCGTACCTCGGATCGATGGATGAGCCGTTCCTGGGGGCGTTCTTCCCGGCCGAGACGTGGGTGTCGCGGTTTCTTTCGGGGGCTCCCTTCGGTGTCGCGGTCAGGCAGGACACGCAGCCCCCGTGGAAGCTCAACGTCTTCGGGGACCCCCTGGTGCAGGTCGGCGCCCCGTCGCCCCGGCTGGATGACCCGCCGACGATCGAGGGCGCGGTGAACGCGGAAACGGTGATGCAGGGGGCGCTCAAGCAGAAGCAGCTTGCGCGGGGGGCGATGAAGCTGGTCATGCTCGGGCGTGACGAGACGGTGGCGAAGCTGGCGCTGGCGGCTCTGGATGCGCAGCCGAGCGCGATGACGGCGGAGCTGGCGCGGATCGCGCTCTTGCCGACGT
>JBIPMO010000325.1:0-3367 GCA_044369085.1 Phycisphaerales bacterium | reverse complement strand
ATGCTCGACACGTGGGATGACTCGTTCCGGGACCGGACAGCGGAGACGAGCGAGGCGGCGGCTCCGCCGCTGCTGGCGGGGAACGGGCGGGTGTTCTACCGGCTCGCCGAGGAGGAGAACCGGACTGCCAAGACGATCAAGAAGACGGGCACGCGGTTCGGGGGGCGGTTGATCGTGCTGGTCGATTCGGTGTGCAGTTCGGCGACGTTTCAGTTCGCTCTTATGGTGCAGCAGGCGAAGCTGGGGCTGATCGTGGGCGAGCCGACGGGTGGGAACCAGCGTGGGTTGAATGGCGGGGCGTTCTTCTTCCTGCGGCTGCCCAACACGGGGCTGGAGGTGGATGTGCCGCTGATCTCCTACGTGATGGAGGGTGCGGAGCCACCGAACGCCGGGGTGACGCCGGATGTGCTGGTGGAGGTGACGCCCGGGGATATCCGGGCGGGGGTCGATCGGCCGTTGTCGGAGGCGCTGCGGCTGGGTCGGGCGCGGTGATGCGGGGACAGTGAGGCGAAGCCTCGCGCGGGCGCATACCGGATGGTCTGAAGCACGGTAATCTCTGGGAATGGAAGTCTCCCGTCGCGTTCGTGCTCTGAAGCCCTCATCGACGCTTGCCGTGAACGCCAAGGCCCGGGCGCTCAAGGCGCAGGGGGTTGATGTTCTGTCGTTCGCGGCGGGCGAGCCGGACTTTGACACTCCCGAGCGGATCAAGCGCGCGGCGATCGAAGCGCTGGGTCGTGGGGAGACGAAGTACGCGCCGGTGCCCGGCGATCAGGCGACGCGGAAGGTGATCGCCGACAAGCTGGCGCGTGACAACGGGATCCCCGGGGTGACGGCGGACCACGTGGTGATCTCGAGCGGCGGGAAGCAGAGCCTGTCGCTGCTTTTCCAGTCGCTGCTGGACGAGCCGCGGGGCGGGGAGGCGGCGAGCGAGGTGGTGCTGCCGGTTCCGGCGTGGGTGAGTTACGCGCCGCAGATCGAGATGTCGGGTGGCAAGGTTGTGGAGGTGCTGACGGAGGCGCGGGGAGACTTCAAGGCGACGGCGGGGCGGATCCGTGCGGCGATCACGCCGCGGACGCGGGCGGTGGTGATCAACTCGCCGAGCAACCCGTGCGCGACGATGTACACGCCCGATGAGCTGCGGGAGATCGCCGCGGTGCTGGCGGAGGCTGCGCGGACGGTGGCGCCGGAGCTGGTGGTGATCAGCGATGAGCTGTACGAGAAGATCATCTTCGGTGGGATCCCCCACTTCTCGATCGGGTCGGTGCCGGAGATCGCCGAGCGGACGGTGACGGTGAACGGGCTGTCGAAGTCGTACGCGATGACGGGGTGGCGCATCGGGTACGCGGCGGGGTCGGGGGCGTTCGGGCTGAAGGTTTCGCAGGCGATGCAGACGCTGCAGAGCCAGTCGACGACGAGCATCCCGACGTTCCTGTTGCCCGCGATCCGGGTGGCGCTGACGGAGTGCGAGGATGAGATCGAGAAGATGCGCGTGGCGTTTGCGCGGCGGGCGGAGGTGATGTTCGGCGCCCTCAGCCGGATCCCCGGGGTGGTGTGCCCGAAGCCGACGGGGGCGTTCTACTGCTTCCCGGATGTGTCAGCGCATTTCGGGAAGACGAGCAAGGGTGGGGCGAAGATCGGCGCGGCCGCGGAGTTCGCGGCGGCTCTCTTGGCGGAGCATCACGTGGCGTGCGTGCCCGGAGAAGACTTCGGGTCTGGGGGTGAGCAGTGCTGCCGGTTCACGTTCGCGTGCGGGGATGAGCAGATTCTGGAGGGGATGCGGCGGCTCGGCGAGTTCGTGGCCGGGCTGCGGTGAGCGGGCGGCGGCGGGCTCAGGTTCTGTCTGATGGATCGGTTTTCGGTGGCTCGGCACTCCGTGCCGAGTCCGAATCACCGTGAATTCTGAGCCGGCATGGAGTGCCGGCCCACCTGAGAGCATCCATTAGCCAAGAACCTAGCTCGCGGCGGTGGCGGGCGGGATGGCCATCTTCTTGGGCTGTTCTTCGGTTCGCCAGAGCTTGATGACGAGGACGGCGATGCCGAGGATGAGGAAGGCATCGGCGATGTTGCTGACGTAGGGCCAGACGAGGCGGTCTCCGCTCGGCCATGACCAGCCGAAGGGGAGGGTGGCGGTTGGGAGCGGGTGGAGGAAGTCGCGGACGCATGCGTAGACCATGCGGTCGTAGAGGTTGCCGAGCCCGCCCGCGATGAGCAGGCCGATGGCGATGTGCGACAGCCGGTCCCGGCGGTCGGTCCATTTGGCGAACATCCAGAAGGCGAAGGCGAGGGCGAACACGGTGAAGACGACGAAGAACCACCGCCGGCCCTGGCCCGCGCCGAAGACAGCGCCGGCGTTGAGCACGAGTTGAAGGTCGAGCAGCCGGGGGATGATGGTGACTGGCTCGTGGGGCGGGATGAGGGTCTGGATGCGCTGCGGGCCCGCGGCGAGGACCTCTTCGCGGAGGACGGTGACGGGTGCTCCCGCCACGAGCTTGAAGGCCAGGTGCTTGCTGATGAGGTCGATGGCGAGGGCCAGGACCGAAGTGAGCGCGAGGACGATCCACGAATGGGCGCAGCGTGCCGCGGACTGGAAGGGTCTGCGGAGGGGGGGCGGGATGTCGTTGGTCGGCGCGGGTTCCACGGCGTCGCTTCTGGGGGGGAATCGCGTTGGGGAGCGGATCAGCGGAACCAGGCGGCGCGTTCTGCCTGGCGAGCGGCCTCGATGCAGAAGCGCGCCCACGGTGTGTGGCGGAGGCGCTCGACGCTGATGGCCTTGCCGAGTTCCTCGCAGATGCCGTAGGTGCCCGCGTCGATGCGGACGATCGCGTCGTTGATCTCTTTGAGGAGAATGCGCTGGGATGCGACGAGGTCGAGCGCGAGGGACTGGTCGAAGGTGTCGGTGCCCTGATCGGCCATGTGCTGCGGGAGGTGGCTGAGCGAACCGCCAGCGCCGCCCGTGAGCGCCTCGGATTCGAGCGACGAGACATCGCCGACGATCTCGCCGCGCTTGCGGATGAGGATCTCGCGGAACTCGGCGAGTTCCTTTTTGCCGAAGGGTGACTTGGTGAGTCGTTCGACGGGCTTGTGCGAGCGGTCGCCGTTGGCGGTGGACTGGACGGGCTGGAGGCCCGCGAGGGCGGCGAGTTTGGCGGCGGCGGCGCGGCCCGCGGCCAGGGCGTCGGAGTTCATGACGTTGTAGCGCTGGGCGGGCTTGGGCGGGGCGATGTCTTTGCCGCTCTTGGAAGACTTGGGATCGGGCTTGGCGGGCTTCGCCGGGGCGGCGGGCTTTGGGTCGACCTTCGCGCCGGGCTTCGCGGGCACGGTCGGCTTGGCGGGAGCGCCGGGCTTGGTGGCGGGAGCGCCGGGCTTG
>JBIPMO010000324.1:0-3368 GCA_044369085.1 Phycisphaerales bacterium | reverse complement strand
GCGGCGGCGGCGGTGGAGCCTGTGGGGGGTGAGGGCATCGGGCTGGCGCTTTGGTCGGGCGCGGTGCTGGGGAGGCTGCTGCCCGCGGCCGGCGAGCCGCTTGACGCATCATCGCTGGCGATGGCGCAGGGGGGGATGGCGCGGGCGTATCGGGCACGGGTGCGGGCTCGGCGCCCGGCGTGCCGATTGGCGGCGGAGCTTCTGATGCGCCCTTGGTTGCTGCGTGGGCTGTGGCCGATGCTCGCGATCCCCGGGCTGCGGAGCGCCCTGATCGGGCCTTGGTACGCGGCGACGGGCAAGCCTGTGTGAGAGGTCGGTTTCACAACGTGCCTGCGCTGGCGGCGGGCCGTAGACTTTCCGGACCGCGAGGTCGCCCGCCGCGGCAATAGCGGGTGGAGCGTGTCGTTTGCCCTTCGTACGCCTCATTGGGAGCGATGTTGATGGCAGGTGACCAGCGAGTACCGACGGCTTCGATGTCCCCTGTGTCCAAGGGGGAGTGGTCGGCCGGCCATGCTCGGCACCTGCTGTGGCGAGCTGGGTTCGGGGGGACGCAGGCGCAGATCAACTTCCTGCACCGGCAGGGGCCGGGCGGGGCTGTGGATGCGATGCTGGGGTTCGAGAAGGCGGAGGGCTACGAGGCGGTGAAGCCGGATGACTTCCGCGATGACATCATGGCCCCGCTGTCGCGCGAGCAGCAGCAGCAGGTGGCCCGGGCTCGTCGGTCGCAGGATGAGGATGTGCTGGCGCAGTTCCGGCGGACCCGTCAGGAGCGCGAGCAGGAGGATCGGCGGCAGATCTACTCGCTGCAGCGGTGGTGGCTGCGGCGGATGATCGAATCGCCCCGGCCGCTCGAAGAGAAGCTGACGCTTTTCTGGCACGGGCACTTCGCGACGAGCTACCGGACGATCGAGAACTCGTACCACATGTTCCAGCAGAACCAGCTGTTCCGGCGCCACGCCGCGGGGAGCTTCGGGACGCTGCTGGAATCGATCGTGCGCGATCCGGCGATGATCGCGTACCTGGACAACAACGACAGCCGCAAGGGCCAGCCCAACGAGAACCTGGCTCGCGAGCTGATGGAGCTGTTCTCGCTGGGCGAGGGGAACTACTCCGAGCAGGACATCAAGGAGGGGGCGCGGGCGCTGACGGGCTACACGTTCGAGTTCAACGATTTCCGCTTCCGAGAGGAGTGGCACGACACGGGGAGCAAGGCCGTGCTCGGGGCGCGGGGGAAGCTGGATGGCGAGGGGTTCGTGAAGGCGATCCTGTCGCAGCGTGTGTGCGCGGAGTTCATCGCGCTGAAGGTGTACAGGTACTTCGTGGGCGATGTGCCCGAGCGCTCATCGAAGGGGTTCGGCGCGGCGGCGAGCGTGGTGCGGTCGATGGGGGACACGCTGCGCGAGGCGAACTACGAGATGAGGCCGATGCTCAGGCGGCTCTTCATGTCCGAGCACTTCCACGACCCCGCGGTGCGGCTGGCGCGGGTGAAGA
Organism: Phycisphaerales bacterium; assembly: GCA_044369085.1. Lineage (GTDB taxonomy): Bacteria > Planctomycetota > Phycisphaerae > Phycisphaerales > UBA1924 > JAEUIV01. Next base: position 1,877 of record JBIPMO010000324.1, on the reverse strand, counting down.
GCCCGGCGGAGCTGATCGTTGGCGCGGTGCGCTCGTTCAACGCGCCGGTGCGTGATCTTGGGATCCTCAACGACGCGATGAACCTGATGGGGCAGGAGCTGCTGTTCCCGCCGAGCGTGAAGGGCTGGGATGGCGGGCGGTCGTGGGTGAACACATCGACGCTGTTTGTTCGGGCAAACATCATGAACTTCATCCTGACGGGCCGCACGCCGCACGGCTACGACGCGCTGGCGGAGTCGCACGCGTTCGACGCGGCGAAGCTGCTCGCCGAAGCGAGCGAGGCGACGGATGGGAAGCAGCAGGACCACGGCATCCTGGCGCGGTGGCTGATGACCTTTGCGCTCGGGGCGCCGCCCGATGAGGACAAGGCGAGAACTGTTGAGGAGTATCTGCGTTCGCAGGGCGAGGTGACGAGCGAGAGCATCGGCCGGACGCTGGCGCTGATCGCGGCGATGCCCGAGTATCAGGTGTGCTAGACAGGGATCAGGGACCGGGGATCGGGGACCAGGGCTTTAGGAAGCGAGGAACGTGATGGATCTGCACAACTCTCGGGCGTTTACTCGGCGGGCGTTTCTGGGGCGCGGGCTCGTGCTCGCTTCGGCGACGCTGACGGTGCCCACGTTCCTGAACGCCAGCGCCCGCGTGCTTGCGCAGGGGGCCGGAGCGGGGACATCGATGGCCGGGGCCTCGGAGAAGATCCTGGTGGTGGTGCAGCTCGCGGGCGGCAACGATGGGCTGAACATGGTGGTGCCGTTCGGGGACGGGGCGTATTACAGGGCGCGGCCCGGCATCGCGATCCCCGAGGCGCAGGTGCTGCGGCTGGGCAAGAACGGCAAGGCCGATGGGCTCGGGCTGCACCCGCGGATGGCGGGGATCAAGTCGATGTACGACGAGGGGATGGCGACGGTGCTGATGGGGGTCGGGTATCCCAACCCCAACCGGTCGCACTTCAAGAGCATGGACATCTGGCACACGGCCGAGGTTTCGGGAACGGGTGACGGGTGGCTGGGGCGGTACTTCGACAATCAGTGCTCGGGCGCTCCGGGGGCGTGCTCCGGGCACGACGGGGTGGCGTTGGGACGCAACTCACCGCTCGCGATGCAGGGGCGGAAGTTCAAGCCGATCGCCTTCGAGACTCCGGAGCTGTTCCAGTGGACGGGCGCGAACGACGATGCCGAGGCAGCGCGGGCGTATGAGGCGCTGACGCGCGGGGCGGGGGCGGGCTCTTCTGCGCCGATCCCCGGGCCGGGGCGGCGCGCGCCCGAGGAATCGACGCAAGAGTTCCTGACGCGGACCGCGCTTGATGCGCAGATCGCATCGGACAAGATCCGTGCTGCGGTGGCGCAGGGCCCGCTGACACCCTACCCAGCGACGGGGCTGGGTCGGCAGCTCGCGATGGTGGGGGCGATGATCCGAGCGGGGCTCAAGACGCGGGTGTACTACGTGACGCTGGGCGGGTTCGATACGCACGCCGGGCAGGGCGGGCCCAATGGGTCGCACGCGAACCTGCTTGCGCAGTTCAGCGACGCGGTGCGGGCCTTCTACGCCGACCTCAAGGCCCAGGGCAACGATGAGCGCGTGCTGACGATGTCGTTCAGCGAGTTCGGGCGGCGCGTGGGGCAGAACGGGTCGGCTGGAACCGACCACGGGACCGCCGCCCCCATGATGCTCTTCGGGCCGATGGTGCGGGCCGGGGTGCTCGGCGAGCAGCCCTCGCTGACTGACCTTGACCAGGGGGACCTCAAGTACAACCTCGATTTCCGCAGTATCTACGCGGGGGTGCTGTCGAACTGGCTTGAGACGGACGCTCGCAAGGTGCTAGGCGGGGAGTATCGCGCGGCGAACGTGGTGAAGCGGGGGTAGGGGCTGGGGTTTGG
>JBIPMO010000089.1:0-11085 GCA_044369085.1 Phycisphaerales bacterium | reverse complement strand
GCACCGGCGATGTCACCAGCGGCGCCGCGTGCGACGGGCCGATCGCCAGCGCCTGCAGCAGACCGCCGAACGCCTCGCGACGGCACATCGCACGCCGCGGGCCCGAAAGCTCCCGCGGGTGCAGCAGCCGCGGGCGAAGCAGCGGACGCAGCGCCGCGAAGTCCCTCAACAGGTCCGAGGGCGGCGTGATCTCCAGAAGCTCCGCGAGCGCGAGAAGGATCAGCACCGCCCGAGTCCCCGTCACCGATTCGGGCATGATGCTCCGCAGCGTCAGCCCGGGCAGCGTCCGCTTCTGATCGCGATAAGCAAACTCCGCCGCGTCCTTCTTCCAGCGAACGTGCACCACCCCCAGGTCCGCCGCGGCGCGCTCCACCTCCCGCGCCTGCGACTCGGGCAGGCACGGTTCGGACTTCCCACCGGAAAACCAGGAAAACGATGGCACGCTGACCTTCTCCCAGTGCGATGAGCTTCAGCCCGCACCACATCCCACTGTATTCTCCGATCCGCCCGAGCGTCGGGATGGCCGCACGGACCCCATTTTTCGCCGAATGCGCGGCGGTCACGGCCACCCGCGCCACACCGCAAGGGCACCAGGAGCGATAACGCCGGCACCGCGCGGCAAACCCATCCCGACAGCGCACTCTGGCTTCGCCGTGCTCACCCGGGACACCTTGTTGTTACAACCAAACCGAGCCGGAACCCCTCGATCAGATCATCGCCGCGTTCAGCGCTGACATGGCCTCGGCCGGGCTCGCAAAGCCCTCAGCCCGCGCGAGACCACGAGAGAAAAACGACTCAAGCCCACGCGGCATCGACTTCGCCACCGCGGCCGACGAGCCGCGCGTTCCCGAAGGCGCGAGCCCCGTTGCAAGTTCATACACGAGCCCGACAACCCCCGCCACCGAGGCGTGCGCCGCCGCCAGCGGATCCTCACCGCGGCACCGCGCTTCCACGCCGAAAAGCTCGACCATCGCGCGACCACGACGATCGATCAGCACATCGTCCATTCCCAGCGGGCCGTGACCAAGCCCCCGACGCCAGCCCGCGTCGATCGCACCCAGCAGATGAATCCCAAGAAACATCGCTTCGCGAACCGGCAGGCTTCCGGAGGCCTTCATCGACATCAGCTTCGCCAGCGGCATCAGCCCGTCATACGACCCGCAGTACGGCGCGATCAGCCACGTTTCACCGCGGTCGATCACCACTTCTTCAAGCCCCACCGCGTGCGCATGCACAAACCTTGTCAGCGGCTCGAGCGCCGACCCCGCATCGATCCCCCGCGTCACCCGCGGCTGCAGATGGTGAGCCACCCGTGGCAACGCATCGCGACCGCCCCACGCCAGCCACCGCGACCCCAGCCGGGTGTCGCCAAGTCGAGCCTCAAGCCGCCACCCACCCACCACCCGCGCGGACCACGGCGAGGCCTTCACTCCCGCCGGAACGCTGACGGGCAGACCCTCTCCGCTCAGCAGCGGCGGGGCGCTGTCGGATAGGGCTGATTGCGATGAAAGTCCGGATTTCAGGGGTGGGCTCCCCACGAGGGCAGGCTCCGAGCGACCGGGCAAACAAAACAAACCCGATCAGATCCCGAGCACGATGCAACGATTATAGCAAAGCCACCGCCCCCCACCCACCCCCGACCTTCTTCAGCCCCGAACCTTGCCCGTCATCGTTGCCGATCGAACCTCGACACCCTTGAGCTTGCTCGAAAGCTGCTCGCGGCTGGGGGCGTACTCCATGGCCGTGTGGATCGTCACCATCTCCGCCTCAACAAGTTCGGCCAGCGAGTCGGTGAACGACCGCATGCCGTCACTCCGGGATGCCGCGATGATCGCCGGGATGTTCCCGTCCTCGGCATCGCGGATCGACTCCTTCACCGAAGCGTTGGACAGCAGAACTTCCGTCGCGGGCACGATCCCCACCTTCGCCACGTCCATGTTCGCCGGAAGCAGCCGCTGCGCGCAGATCGCCTTGAGCGTGCCCGCCAGCGATGCACGGATGAAGTCATGCTCGTGCTGCGGGAAGAACTCGACGATGCGGCTGAACGCCTGCATCGTGTCCGCCGTGTGGAGCGACCCGAAAACGAAGTGACCGGTCTCGGCCGCCTGGATCGCCGCCAGCACCGTGTCGTGGTCGCGCAGCTCGCCGATGAAGATCACATCCGGGTCCTGCCGCACGATGTACCGCAGCGCATCGCCATAGGTCGGCACGTCGATCCCGAGCTCGCGCTGGCTGATCACCGACATGTGCGGGTGGAAGTGAAACTCCACCGGATCCTCCACCGTCACGATGTTCATCGCCCGCGTCTGATTGATCCGCTCGACCATGCACGCCAGCGTCGTGCTCTTGCCCGACCCCGTCACCCCCACCACCAGCACCAGCCCCTCGTTCGTCTCGTCAGAGATCTTGCGGTACACATCGGGCAGGTGCAGCGACTCGAACGTCGGGATCTCCGGCTTGACGCGCCGGATCGCCCCGTGCATCTCGCCGCCGGCGCGGAAGACGTTGCACCGGAACCGGTCGTGCCGCCGGGGCTTGCCCGTCTCGTTGGCGTGCCCGCTGTCATCCAGGTCCAGGAACGTCGAGAAGTCCAGGTCGCCCGTCCGGTCGTACCGCTCGCGCAGCTTCTCGGGGATGATCTCCTTCAGCAGCGCCTCGGTGTCCTCCCCCGTCAGCGGCTGAACGTTTGCGGGCAGCTTCAGATCACCGTGCACCCGGAAGATCGGCGGCATCCCGACCTTCAGGTGCAGGTCAGAGGCATCGATCTTCCGCATGTTGAAGAGCAACTGCCGCATCGTGGGCTTGCCGGCCATATCCACCTCCGCGTGAGCCGCCGCCCGCGGGCCGACGCTCCGATCAGAGTCTATCCGACCCGCCGCCCGCGGTGGCGTCCCCGCGCTGCTCCGCACGGAACGCACCCAGGCAGAGCACCGCCGCGAACGCTCGCTTCAGCGTTCCGCGGCCTCGCGAAGCTCCCACACCACCACCGGGGTCCAGTCCGCTCGCCACGTGTAACGCGAGGTCATCGCGTGCGGCCGCACATCCAGCCCCGCACGCTCGAGCGATTGCTTGAGCGGCATGCGATCTTCCGCCGATTCCGATGCGTTCGTCGTTGCCAGCAGGTAGTACGCCCCCGCGCCCGCGCGCACCGTCGCCACCAGATCGTCGAGCGTCGGCTGCCCGCGCCCGCCCCACTGCTCGACCCGCTGACGAGCGTAGAAGTCCAGAGCCGGGTCCGCCAGCACCCACACCCCCAGCCGCCCCGCATCGATCCGCGGCACAAGCTCACGCACCACATCCCGCGGCGACCGCGACGAAAACCACAGCTCCCGCCCAACCCCGTACCACCAGCCCTGCGCAAGCCCGGACACCACGAACGCCACCGTCGCCCACACCATCACCGGCGGAGTGTGACGCCGCCGCCGCTCGCGCTCCTGCGTCGCGAGCCACAGCCCGCCAACCATCGCCACCGCGGGCCACGTCGGCGTCAGGTACCGCGCCACTCCCTTGCCCAGAACGCTGAACGCCGCGAACGAGAGCCCGCACCACACCAGCGGAACCCGCCGGCCCGCGGGCAACACACGCCGACGACGAACCATCGACCAGGCTCCGATCAGCGCGATCAGCGACATCGGGGCGATCCCATACAGCATGAAACCCAGGTTCTTCGTCGGGCTGTCCAGCACCAAGATCCGCAGGTTGTCCTCGACCTCCGCCGCCGCCAGCGCCGCCACCGTCGCCTGCCCCACCCGCGCCGCCACCGCGACCTTCCACCACCAGATCAACAGCGCCGGGATCCCGAGCACCGCGACAGGGTGCGTCGCGTGGAACGCCCCGAACCACGCGCCCAAGCGCGCCGGCCGAGCAAGCTGCACCAGCCCCCAGCCGACCAGCCCGCCCAGCCCGGTGAAGAACACCAGCCCGACCGCGTGCCAGATCGACGCGATCCGGTCATCCATCGCCAGCGAAAGCACAAAGAACCCGATCGCCCCCAGGATCGCCGCGAGCACCGCGAACCGCGCAGCGCCATCATCGCCGCCGCTCGCCTCCTCGACCCGCCGACGCGACAGCACCAGAATCGACCCGTACGCCCCCAGGCCGACCACCAGCAGCGCCGGCGGGCCTTTCGTGAACGCCGCGCCGCACGACATGATCGTCGCCAGCGCCAGCGCGCCCCAGTGCGTCGAACCCCCGGCCAGGTGCCGCCGCCACGCCGCGATGATCGCCGCGATCGCCGTCACCGCGAACGGAACGATCAGCACATCCAGCTCGCCGATCCGCGATGAGCGAACGTACAGCACCCCCGATGCCAGCCCCAGCGCCGCCAGCCACGCCGCATCATCCCCGAGTCGCCCGTCATCAGTCACCAGCGGACAAGCCGCCTCCCCCTTGATGGCCCCGCGATCGCGCCCGCGGAACATCGACCTCGCGCCGAAATAGGTCGCCAGCACCCCCGCGATCCCGCCCAGCGCCACCGTCAGCCGCACCTCGAACTCGCCCGCGAACGCCTCGAACCCCAGAGCCCGCCGCGCGTGACCGATCGCCATCTGGATCCAATAGATCATCGGCGGCTTGGCGATGTACGGCGCGCCGTGCGCCGTCGGCACCAGCCACTCCCCGCGCTCGAACATCTCCCGAGCCACCAGCGCCCGCTGCGATTCCTGCCAGTTCGTCAGCCCGTGCGATGTCAGCCCGAACAGGTACACCGCCGCGCAGAACACCGTCAGCCACGCGGCATCACGCCACACGCTCCGCCTGTCCCGCTCACGAAGGGTCACGCCCATGCGACGGGCGTTTTACACCAGATCGCCCTGCAGCGCTCTCACTCCGCTCCATCACTCTGCGGGCGTGTAGTACAGCGGAGCATCAACCCCCAGCGGCCACCCCATCGCGTACCACAGCAGCAGGAACCCGGTCCACGCGAAGAAGAACACCACCGAATAGGGCAGCATCAACGCGATCAGGCTGCCCAGCCCGGCCTCCTTCTTGTACTTCTGCAGCACCGCCAGAATGATCAGCAGGTACGAGTTCAGCGGCGTGATGATGTTCACCACCGAGTCTCCGATCCGGTACGCCGCCGTCGTGAGTTCGGGGCTCATCCCGACCATCATGAACATCGGGATGAAGATCGGGGCCAGCACCCCGAACTTGCTCAGCATCCCGCTCAGCGCAAAGTCCCCGAAGATCACCACCAGCACGAACACCGCGATCAGCACCGCCACCGGTAGGTCCGCCTCCACCAGCATCGACCCGCCCGCGTACGCCAGCATCCGGTCCAGACGCGTGTACGCGAAGTACGCCACGAACTGCGACATGAAGAACGCGATCGCCAGCACCGGAACGATGCTCCGGATCCCGTGGTAGATCCCCTCGATGAAGTCCTTCTGCGAGCGCAGCGTGCCCGTCACCAGCCCGTACACCATGCCGGGGATCAGGAACGAGAAGAAAATGATCGGCACGATCACGTGCGACCACCTCGCCCCCGGAGATTCGACCAGCCGCCCGGTCTGCGCCGTCTCCGCGACAACCAGCGGCTCGCGGGCCAGAATGTCCGTGCGCGCAACATCCAGCGCCTCACCCGCAGGAGCGATCGTGACCGCGTGCTGCATCAGCACGCGACCATCGGCCAGCGTCGGCTGCCCGTACCCGTACAGCGGGGCGCCGGGGATGAAGATCAGCGCCGCAAAGAGCCCCAGCACCGCCGCGTTGGTCGCGACCGCCGCCACCAGCGCCTTCTTCTCAACCAGCGTCAGAGACAACTCGCTCAGCACGGCGCTGTCGCTCGCCGCAGGGGCCGACCCCGACCGGGCGCGCACAAGTCGCGGCTCGATCACCCGGTCCGTCACGAACCACCCCGCGAACATGATCACGATCACCGACCCCGACTTGAAGTACAGGTTGTGCAGCATGTTCACCGTGTACGAAGGGTCGATCACCCGCGCCGCATCCTGAGCAAACCCCGTGATCGCGCCGTCCCCCCCGGTCGGGAAGAACCCGGCCCCGAACCCCCCCGCAACCCCCGCGAACGCCGCAGCAAGCCCCGCGATCGGAGGCCGCCCCATCGCCGCGTACAGCGCCGCGGCGAGCGGCGGCAGAATGATGTACCCCGCATCGCTCGCCACGCTCGCGTTCGCACCGATCAGCACGATCACCGGCGTCAAAAGCCAACGCGGTGACACGAACGCCAGGAACCGCATCATCGCGCTGAAGAACCCGAACTTCTCCGCCAGGCCGATCCCCAGCATCGCCACGAAAATCAGCCCGAGCGCCGGCAGATGCGTGAAGTTCCGCAGCATCGACGAGAGCATCCAGTACACGCCCTCGCTTGTCAGCAGACTCCGCGGCGTCACCGGAGCGCCGCTCTCGACCAGCGCGACCTCGATCTTGCCGCTCGCATCGACCTTCGGCTTCATCACGGGCTTGCCCGCTTCGTCAAGCACCACCGCGCCGTCCGCGCCGACCTTCTCAACCATCACCATCCGGGGCTGGACAGGCTGCACGCTCCACTTCAGCGACGAACCGACCGCCGAAACAACGATCACGATCCCCGCGAGAATCGCGAACAGGATCGCGGGCTCGGGCAGCTTGTTCCCCGCCCACTCGATCCAGTCGAGCACCCCCTTCTTCCCGGGCACCCGATGGTCCACACCGTCGCTCTTCATATCGCTCATGTACATCTCCGCATCGCGCGCGGTAAGGCCGCGCGGGCGAAGAGTAGCCAACTTCAGACCGCCGAATCACGATGTCGCTTCAAAGAACGATCCCGCATCCTGTCAGACAGGACAAACCACCGATTGACAGGAAAAACCCGCCCAATCCCGCCTACTTCACGCTCGCGAGCAGCCGAGCGATCGCGGCATCGCCAGCCCCCGCCGAGCGCGTCGCCAGCCACGCCGCCTGCACGCGCAGCGGCATCGGCATCCGGCCCTCAAGCCCCGCCGCGATGTCCCGCAGCCGCGCAACACCCGACTGGTCCTTCGCCGTGCTCTCGCTCGACCGACCCGCGAACAGCGCAGCCGCCGCCGAAGTCGTCGCATCGGGCCAGCGGATCTGCTCTGGCAGGTTCCACCCCGGCTTCGCGTCCCCGCTCAACAGCCCCGTGAAAATCGCCGTCACGAATCGGTGATCGCCCGCGGCGCACCCCGCTTCCACCCGATCGCCGAGCCACTTCCAATCCCCCAGTTCCGCCAGCCGCGCCACCGCCACCCCCACCGCATCCCCGACGGGCCCGGGTGAACCGCGCTCCGCCCAGGACTCCACGAGCGCGCGGCACACCGCCATCGCCCGCTCATCCGACCAGTCCTTCGATCGCTGCGCGCACCAAAGCTGCACCTCGCTCCGCGAACGGTCCCGCGCCAGCGTCACCAGAGGCCCGTCCGATTCACCCTTCGCGATCGCACGCCCGGCGTTCACCAGCGATGTGAACAGCCCGGAAGGGTCCTCGCTCGGGAACGCGTCGAAGTCTTCGACCTTCAACCGGTCAGCCGCGTCCAGCGCCGCCAGCGCCAGCCGCGCCAGGTCCGTGGGCGATGCCGCGTTGGCCACCGCTTTCGCCAGAGCGGGCCGCGCGGTCGAAGGATCCGCCCGCAGCCAGATCCGCAGGATGTCCGCGTGAAGCGTGCGGTCCTCCCCGTAGATCGATGCCAGCCTCTCGAAGAACACGCCGCCGCCCGTCAGCTTCTCCCGCGAGATCACCGAAAGCAGCGTCCCGGCCTTCGCGCCCCGCGCCGGTTCGGGCTGCTCCGCGAACGCTTCAACCGCCGGGCCCAGCAGCTCCGGCTTGCCCGACCGCGCCAGCACCAGCCCGGCGAGCACCCGCTGCGCCGGACCAGCATCCGTCGCCAGCGAGACCAGCCGATCCGTATCCGCCGCCGTCGGCTTCTCCAGTCGGCCCCGCAGCACCACCTCCACCAGCGGGTCCAGCCCCTCGATCCGCAGCATCGCCGGCACCTCGACCGCGGGCACAAGCTCGCCCGCCATCGCTTCACCAAGGATCAGCGCCTGCTCGGTCGGATCCTTGATCTTCGCCAGCAGAATCGGCGTCAGACGCGGAGGCACTTCAAGCTCCGCCAGCCCCAGCACCCCGTGACGACGAAGGTCCTCACGCTCCGACGATGCGAGCCCGCCCCACAACGCCCGCAGCCCCGGATCGCGCAGCCGCCGCAGCGGCAACATCAGATCATTGCGCGAGTCACCGGCCTGTCGCTCAACCGCCAGAGCGAGAACCCGCAGCGTCGCGTCATCGTTCGCCGCCCCCGCGGGCGCGGCCGCCCCTGAGAGCATGAACATCACGGAAACCAACGCGGTGCTGATGGATCGGCGCATAACGCGCACTTTAGGCGGAGGATCGCCCTCAAACAACGAGCGCCCGCCGTCCGCGGCCGCGTGACCGGGGAGCGTTCGGCGCTCATCCCGCCGCTCAAACAACCCTCACACCGGCTGCGCCGCCGCCTTCACCGCCGCTCGCAGCCGTTCGCAAAGGTCCCCGAGCGCCAGCACACCCAGCGAAGGATCGTCCGCGAACGGCTGGTTCTCCTCGATCTGCTTCTTGATCCGCTGGAACGCCGTCACGATCGTCGAGTGGTTCGGCCGGTTCAGCTCGCGAGCGATCTCCGGATACGACTGCGTCGTGCACGTCCGAGCCAGGTACGCCGTCAGCGACCGCGCGAGAACCACCCGCTTGTGACGCCCGCGCCCCAGCAACTCAGACATGTCCACGCCAAGCTCGCGGCACACGATCTCAGCGATCGTCAGCACCCGAACGGGCCTCGTCAGCCGCCGCTGCGGCGATGCCAGCGCGCTCTGAACCACCACCGGCGCGATGCTCGCCGATCCATTCGATGCCTCCACCAGCAGCCGCGACATCGCCTGCACCCGCGCGATCGCGCCCTCGATCTCGCGCACCGAACCGGTGCACGAACCGGCCACCGATGCGACCCCAGCCTCGTCGAGCATCACCCCCCGCTGCGCCGCGATCCGGCGGATGATCCCCCGCCGCGTCTCCGAATCCGGACGGTCGATCCGCACCACCGCCCCACCCAGGCACCGCGACACCAGGTGCTCGTTCAGCTTCTCGATCTCCCGCGGATGATGGTCCGATGCCAGCGCCACCCTCGCACCCGCGTGCAGCAGCGCATCAAACGTGTGCAGGAACTCCGTCTGCGTCGCCACCTTGCCCGACAGGAAGTGAACATCATCGATGCACAGCAGGTCCAGACGCCGCAGCGCCGCGCGCAGCGGCTCCACCCGCCGAGCCTGAACCGCCGCCACGTACTCGTTCGTGAACGCTTCCCCCGTGATGTACCGCACACGCGTCCCGGGCCGCGACTCAAGCCACTCCGCCGCCACGCTCTGCAGCAGGTGAGTCTTGCCCACACCGCACTCGCCGTGAATGAAAAGCATCGGCACCGACGCGTCCCCGCGTGCGATCCGCGTCGCCGCATCGAACGCCAGACGGTTGCTCGACCCGACCACGAACTCGCCGAAGCGGTGCCGCAGCGCCGGGCCGTCTCCCGACCGCTTCGGCCGAGGCCGATCAGGCCGAGGTGCCGGAGCCGCCACCGCCACGCCGCCGCTCGGCATCACCACCGCCGCCCCGGACCCGCCGATCGCGAGCACCGGCGCGGACTTCTCAAACCGGCCCGCGTCGACCTTCCACGCCAGTTCAAGCTCGCCCGATCCAGTCTCGGAACGCGCCGCCTCGCGCAGCGCCGCGCCGAACTTGGCCTGGAGCCACGACGCGTAGAACGAACTCCCGACCACCACCGACAGACCCTGCTCGGTCATCTCCAGAACCACCGACCCGCGGAAGTACCGCTCGTACCGGGGCTGGCCCACCTCGCGGGCCAGGCGCTGCTCGATGCGTACACAGAGAGGGACTGTTCGGACTGCGTTCTCCACACTCTGGTTCCCGTTTGGCCGGGGGCCCGCGCTCCGCGCGGACCCGAACTTTGCTCCTGACCCAGAGTCCGTTCTCCGCCGAGCCAGACCCGCCCCGCAACGACGATGAGACAGCCCACACCGATCGCGGATACGTTCGGCGCGAACACTCGCAACGCGTTGCGGAAGGCCTTTGGTCGCGGGGGCGCTCATCATGAATGCCCGTGCGCGATTCGTTGGCTCGCGGCCGTCCGTTGGCCACACGCAGAGACTACAGCGTGATTCCCTTGCGTCAACATCGTGTAAAGACGATCCGCGCAAGAATCTCCAGAACCCGCGAAATCACGCTCAAAAACCCGCGAAAAAACTTCTGTCACCGCCAGCGCTGCGCCGAGCGCTTCGGCCGATGGAATCCGCGTGGATAGTCACGCATCTGCCCCGAATCACGCCGAGGTGGAAGGCTTTTCCACGCCGCGTGCACCCACGGGACGAACCAGCGCGGTGCGGTGCGCGAACTCTGAAAAACCGTGAGCGCGATACAGCCGCAGCGCCGGCTCGTTCCGCTCATCGACCGCGCAAGTGATGGTTGGCTCTCGCCTTGCAGCAAGATGACCCAGACCCATCCGCAGAAGCCGCGCCCCAAGACCCCGGCCCCGAGCCTTCGGTGACAGCCCCAGGTACACCAGTTCCACGCTCGCCTGATCCGGACAGGGGTTGAACAACATCAGCCCCTCAGCCGAACCATCGATCTCGACGATCCACCACAGCGTGGGGTCGAACGACCCAGTCGCACGATGGCTTGTCAGTACATCCGCCGTATCGCGCAGACCGCACAGCTCCGGGCAGTCGAGCGTCTCGATGTACGAGCGCTCCATCGCCACCATGATCAACGCGTCATCACCCGGCCGGGTGCGCCGCACCACAACGCCATCGGGCCACGCCTGATCCACGAACTCGCCGAACTCACCCCGCTTGGGCATCGCCCGTCGCATGTACGCGAGCCCGCCCACCCACTGGAACCCGGCGTGAACGAACGCCGCACGGGCCTCCCGCTCCCCAGGCTCCAAAAGCGTCTGCGCCAGCACCACGCCGGGCAGATCGCCGCACAACGCCTCGATCACCGCCCCCAGTTCCAGTTCCTCCGCCGAGTTCGTCGGCGCCGATGTGAACGTCGTCGCCGTCCGCCCCGTGCTGATCACCCCAAGG
>JBIPMO010000088.1:0-11103 GCA_044369085.1 Phycisphaerales bacterium | reverse complement strand
CTTTGATCGGTGCCCCGGCCATCGCTCCCCCCTCGCAAGGTCCGATTCGCACTCCCAATCCATCACCACACGATGTGCGCTTCATGTGCGCTTCCTCCACGACCCCGCTTGTCCCGACCCGCCCCCGCGGCTACATTTCCTCCCCCCCACCCGGGCCGCCCGGGCGGTGTCTGTCTCTCTGTCTCCCGCCACCGTAGCTCAGTGGTAGAGCACACCCTTGGTAAGGGTGAGGTCGAGGGTTCAATCCCCTCTGGTGGCTTTCTTCTCTCCGATCGGCCCCCGACATCCTCGATCAAACCCGCCCCTCCCCGCACGGCTTTCACCGTCCGGGCCCCGAGCGGGAAGCCTTCGAGACTGGCGGATCGGCCGCGTTTCGGGCATCATGTCCACCCCCGCTCGATCGGCAACCCCGACACCGCGCGGGGGCCCCGGCCGCTCGCAGCGGCACGGGGGTTCGGAGAGGCGTCGCTGGTGGAGCGGCGTACAACACGGTTTGTTGTGTCCCGAGCGAGATCGTCGCTCGGGTTCTGCTCCCGCCGAACGGTTCGGCGCGGGGCTCACGAGTCTGCCCGCGGGCCATCGCCGCGGGTGTCAAGAGCATGTGCCGGTCGGCGTGCCCGAAAACCCAAAGGGCGCACAGCACGGCGGAGGTTTCGAAAGACCATGGCGAAGGACACCTTTCAACGCACAAAGCCGCACGTGAACGTCGGCACCATCGGTCACATCGACCACGGCAAGTCGACCCTCACCTACGCCCTCGCCGCCCGCTCGGCCGCGAAGTTCGGCACCAAGGCCAAGACCTACGCCGAAATCACCAAGGGCGGCACCGTCCGTGACGCCACCAAGACCGTCACCATCGCCGCCTCGCACACCGAGTACGAGTCGCCCACCCGCCACTACGCGCACGTCGACTGCCCCGGCCACGCCGACTTCGTCAAGAACATGATCACCGGCGCCGCCCAGATGGACGGGGCCATCCTCGTCGTCTCCGCCGCCGACGGCCCCATGCCCCAGACCCGCGAGCACGTCCTGCTCGCCCGCCAGGTCGGCGTCCCCTACATCGTCGTCTTCCTCAACAAGGTCGACCTCGTCGACGATCCCGAACTCCTCGACCTCGTCGAGCTCGAGATCCGCGAGCTCCTCAACAAGTACAACTTCCCCGGCGACAAGACCCCCATCATCCGCGGCCAGTCCAAGGCCGCCTCCGAGAACCCCTCGGACGACAAGGCCAACGGCCCCATCGACGAGCTCGTCAAGGCCCTCGACGAGTACATCCCCCAGCCCGCCCGCGAGAAGGACAAGCCCCTGCTCATGTCCGTCGAGGACGTCTTCTCGATCAAGGGCCGCGGCACCGTCGCCACCGGCCGTATCGAGCGCGGCATCTGCAAGGTCGGTGACGGCGTCGAGATCGTCGGCCTCTCGCCCACCAACAAGACCACCACCATCACCGGCGTCGAGATGTTCCAGAAGACCCTTGAATCCGGCGAAGCGGGCGACAACGTCGGCGTCCTCCTCCGCGGCATCGAAAAAGACGACATCGAGCGCGGCCAGGTCATCTGCAAGCCCGGCTCCATCAAGCCCCACTCCAAGTTCAAGGGCGAGGTCTACGTCCTCACCAAGGAAGAGGGCGGACGCCACACCCCCTTCTTCAACGGCTACAAGCCCCAGTTCTACTTCCGCACCACCGACGTCACCGGCAGCGTCAAGCTCCTCGGCGGCGCCGAGATGTGCATGCCCGGCGACAACATCCAGATGGAAATCGACCTCGGTGAGAAGCCCATCGCCATGGAAGTCGGCCTCCGCTTCGCCGTCCGCGAAGGCGGCCGCACCGTCGGCTCGGGCGTCGTCACCGAGATCCTCGCCTGATCGATCGCCCCGTCCCCATCCCGCTACCTCTCCCTACTGATCCGCTCCCGGCCCGACGCGGGCGACATCCCCAGCCACCGAAAACCCCCGGCGGACCCCCTGCGGGTCCGCCGGTTTGTCTGAAAGAGAGCTTCAATCATGGCCAAAAAGAAGGGCGACGCACGCGAGTACGTGTGGCTCCAGTGCACGGAAACCGGCGACCTCAACTACCGAACCTCCATCAACACCAAGGGCGGCATGCCCGAGAAGCTCAAGGCGGGCTTCTCCAAGTATTGCCCACGCCTCCGCAAGCACACCCTGCATAAGATCAAGCGCAAGTAAGCCCGTGGGCGCAAAGGCGCCCTCGACCAGCCACCCCTACGAACTCCCGGTCGCGGCAGGCCCGCGACCCGATACGCCGGTAGCTCAATTGGCAGAGCAGCGGATTCCAAATCCGCAGGTTGCGGGTTCGATTCCCTCCCGGCGTGTTCGCTCTCATTGCCTCCCTCAGGAGTCCACCACGCGATGAACCTCGGCATCTACAAGGAAGGCCAGGGATTCTGGACCCGCCTCATGTCCTTCATGGGCTGGGGTGTCATCTTCGCCTGGGGCGCTGCATGGCTCTGGGGACAGGTCGCAAGGCTCCCAATCACCGGCGTCGAGCCCCAGTTCGTCCAGGGCGGCGTCGCCCTGGTCGTCATCCTCACCGGCGTCGTCCTGTGCTACTACTTCTGCTACAACAAGCCCAGCGCTGGCGAGTTCCTCATCGCCACCGAAGGGGAGATGAAGAAGGTCAACTGGTCTTCCAAGCGGGAGATCCGCGGCTCCACCACCGTCGTCGTCTCCATCGCCATCCTCCTGGGCCTCATCCTCTTCTCCATCGACATCGCTTTCTCCACGTTCTTCAAGTGGATCGGCGTCCTGCAGTCGGGCTCGTGATCGCATCCGATCCGCCCGGCGCCGCGGCCCGCTCCGCGTACCGTTTCACTCTCCCTCCTCTCACCTGATCCAAAAGGCAGGCGCGATGGCCGAACACGAAACACAACCCAAGCCCCAGGCCGCCGCCCTCCCCGAACGCTCCGGCCAGCTCCGCCCCGACGAGCCACTCGTCACCGAGGGCATGAACTGGTTCGTCCTCCGCGTCGCCTCGAACAAGGAGGACTACGTCCGCGAGACCCTCCTCCGCAAGATCGAGATCGAGGCCATGAAGCACCTCGTCAACCGCATCCTCGTCCCCACCGAAAAGACACGCACCGTCAAGAACGGCAAGCAGAAAATCACCGAGACCAAGCTCTACCCAGGCTACGTCTTCGTCGAGATGAAGCTCGAGCCCGATGGCCGCATCCCCCAGGATGTCTTCTTCCTCATCAAGGAAACCACGGGCGTCGGCGACTTCGTCGGTGCCACCGGCCGCCCCACCGCCCTCGCCAACCACGAAACCGAGAAGATGCTCCTCGACAGCCGCAAGCCCGAGGAACTCCCGGATGTCAAGCTCGTCTTCTCCAAGGGCGAGCACGTCATCATCAAGGATGGCCCCTTCGAGAACTACGAGGGAACCGTCGACGAGCTCCTCCCCGAAAAGGGCCTCGTCCGCGTCCTCGTCACCATCTTCGGCCGCCAGGCCCCCATCGAAATCGAAGAGTGGCAGATCGCCAAAATCGACGAGGCCTGACCCATAGACCCTCGCCCCTAGACCTAGCCCCTCCACCCTCTCCACTCACGCGAACGTCTTGCGCATCCGCGCCGGCGGGATGCTCAGTTGCCCGCGATACTTCGCCACCGTCCGCCGCGCGATCTCGATCCCCCTCCTCTTCAGCTCCTCCACAATCGCCTCATCCGAGAGCGGCTTGGACTTGTCCTCGCCATCGACCACCTCCTGCAGCGCCGCCCGCACCGCCTCCCACGCCACATCCTCGCCCCCCTCGGTCTGCGTCCCGCCGGAAAAGAACTTCCGCAGCGGCAGGATCCCCCGCGGCGTCTGGATGTGCTTCCCCGCCACCGCCCGCGACACCGTCGCCACGTGGATCCCGAGCTGGTCGGCCACCTGCGTCATCGGCAGCGGCCGCAGCGCCTGCGGGCCCACATCAAAGAACTCCCGCTGCGCCGCCACCACCACGTTGATCACACGCAGCAGCGTCTCGCGCCGCTGACGAACCGCATCGATCAGCCACTGCGCATTGGCCAGGTTCGTCCGGATGAACTGACGATCGTTCTTTGGCAGCGACCGGTCCGCCGCCATCCGAGCGTACTCCCGGTTCACCCGCAGGTTCGGCATCCGGCCATCGGTCAGGAACGCGTAGTACTGGTCCTTGTCATCGTCGTACTCCACGATCGCATCGGGCACGATGCTCGGCGGCGCGTTGTCCACCAGACGCTTCCCCGGGTGCAGCGTCAGCCGCCGGAGCTGCTCGACCGCCTTCTTCACCTCATCGGCCGTCATCCCGCTCTTGGCGATCACCTTCGGAACCCGGTTGTGCGTCAGGTCGTCAAAGTGCTTGTCCACCACCTCGCGAGCGTGCGCCTGGTCCTCGCCCCCCTCCTCGTCCTCCAGCGCATCGATCTGCAGCAGCAGGCACTCCCGCACATCCCGAGCCGCGATCCCCGGCGGATCCAGGAACAACTGCACCGCCAGCAGCGCACGCTCGAGCACCACCATCTCGGGCTTGGGGTCCGGCGCGTTGTCGCGGATCGTCTCCAGCGGCGTCCTGATGTATCCATCCTCATCCACGTGCCCGATCAGCAGCCGCCCCGGCCCGCGGAGATCATCATCCACATCCGCGAACGCCCACTGCTCCAGCAACTGCTCGGTCAGACTCTGCGACCGCGCCGCGGTGTTCGCCATCGCGTCCATCTTCGAATCGCGCTCGCCATCGGACCGCGCCCGCGAGTAGCTCGGCTCGAACACCTCGCGCTCACGCGTCGACGATGCCGAATACTCGTTCTCCGCCGCCTCCGAGTACTGGCTCTCGTACGAATCAAGCCGCTCGAAGTCGTCCGCCGCACCCCCCTGATCCTCGACGTTCAGCGGACGCTCGTTCTCCGTCGCGTCACGCTCGACCTGCAGACGCGATTCCTCGATCGACCGCTCGTCGCCCCCCGGCTCGACCGTCTCCAGCGTCACGTTGCTCTCGAGCTCCTGCTCGATGCGCTCCTCCAGCGCCTGGATCGAGAGCTGGAGGATCTCCATGCTCTGGATCATCCGCGGCGCCAGCTTCATCTGCTGGCCAAGCCGCATGGATTGCGACGCTTCGAAACGCATGCAGCCTCCGGCTTCCATCCCCCCGGACGGGCCGCCGGATACTCCGGATCGCGCCCGCCAACTATATCGGTCATCCCCGCGCGAGCGGATCGCCCGTTCCCGACCCCGGCTCCGGGGGTGACCGCCGAACACCCGCTCAGCCACCGCCCTATGCTTACCCCCCGCACGTGGAACACAAGCCAGCTTCCATCACCGACTTCCTCACCGACGCGTCCTTCGTGGCGCTCTGCGGCGCTCTCGGCCAGTTCTCGCGCTCCACCATCAGCGTCCACGATGTCGAGGGTCGACGCGTCGTCTTCACCCGCGGGGACCCGCCCTGGACCGTCGGCCCCGAAGATGAAGATGCCCGCCACGTCCGCGATGCCATGCGCCACATGGGCCCCGCCGCGGGCATCATCCCCCACGATGGCCGCCTCATCGAACCCCTCATGGTCGCGGGCGAGGTCATCGGCGCCGTCGTCATCGCCGCCGATCCGCTCCGCGTCCAGGCATCGGATGTCGAGAAACTCCGCTCGCTCGTCTCACGCCTCTGTTCCACCGTCAGCGAGCTCTGCGAGAACGATGCCCTGCTCCGCCGCCGCAACGCCGAGCTCTCGGTCCTCTTCCGCCTCTCCTCCCTCCTCGTCGCCGCCCGCGACCTCGACGCCGTCCTGAACGTCGCCCTCCGCTCGGCCGTCGAACTCCTCTCCGCCGATGCCGCCCTCATCCACATCCTCGACGACGACGGCATCAGCGTCATGCGGGCCCACATCGGCCTCTCGGCCAAGTTCGTCACCGCCGCCGCCGATGTCTTCCCCGAGGGCCAGCGCCTCCGCGACATGCTCAAGGCCGAGGGAATCAACGGCGCCATGAGCGGCAACCTCCAGTTCTCGGGCAAAAACCTCGGCAAGCTCCGCCTCTTCCACCGCGAAGCCTTCTTCCTCGAGCCCGGACAGCAGGCCCTCCTCCAGACCATCATCGAGCAGGTCTCCGCCGCCGTCGCCTCGGCACGCCTCATCGAAAGCGAGCAGCGATCCAAGCACATGGAACGCCAGCTCGCCCTCGCCGCCGATGTCCAGCGCCGCATGCTCCCCCGCGTCATCCCCACCTTCCCCACCCTCGACATGGATGCACGCTACATCCCATCCCTCGAGCTCTCGGGGGACTTCTACGACCTCATCCAGCTCAACGGCCACCTCGGCCTCCTGATCGGCGATGTCGCGGGCAAGGGAGTCCCCGCCGCCCTGCTCATGGCCGCCGTGCGCTCCAGCGTCCGAGCCTTCGCCGCCGACCATTACCACCTCGACGAGGTCATGACCCGGACCAACCGGGCCATGGTCCGCGACACCCTCACCAACGAGTTCGCCACCGTCTTCTACGGCGTCCTGGACCCCCAGACACTCCGGCTCACCTACTGCAACGCGGGCCACGACCCGCCCCTGCTCCTCCGCGCCACACCGGGCCGCGCCCCAGAAGAAGCCGACCTCTTCGAGCTCCGCTCCGGAGGCATGGCCATCGGCATCGATGGTGCCCAGTCCTACGAACGCGGAATGTTCGATCTCAACAAGGGCGACACCATCGTCGCCTACACCGATGGCATCGTCGATGCACGCAACTTCGCGGGCCAGAAGTTCGGCCGCGCCCGCCTCCGTCGCACCATCATCGATTCCCTCGCCGCCAACCCCGCCGCGACCGCCAAGGACCTCACCGATCACATCATCTGGGAAGTCCGCCGCTTCGTCGGCCTCAACCCCGCCATCGATGATGAAACCCTCGTCGTCCTCCGCGTCCGCGCATGAACGACCCCCGGGCACAAAGCCCGAGGTGCCTTCCAACACGCTTCAAATAAGCCCCTCCCCGCCGCGCCCCTCACCCCGAAACATCAAGCTTCGGCGGATGCTCGCCCGCCGGGGGCTGCGTCATCCCCTGCGGTGTGTAATACCCGTGCTCGGCGCGGTCATCGTGCGCCTCTTCCTCTTCGTTGCCCTTGGCCGACCGCAGACCCTCGGCCCCCTCGACACCAACCGCCGAGGTCAGCTCGGCAGAGTCCTCTTCACGACCCTTCGACCCCGCGCGCACCACCGCTCGCCGACGTTCCTTGGCACGTTCGGTCGAGGCGTCTCGCGCCTCCACACCGCCCAGAGCGGCGGGAATGATGGAGCCCACCAGAGGCATTCACCATATATCGGCCAAACCAGCGCCAGACCCGACACCCACTGCGGGGAATCACTAGGGATTCGGCACAAATTCCGGGCGGGCCCATAACCTCCAAATCACGCCGTCACCAGGGCTTCGGGAACGCTCTGAAGCTCGCGCCAGCCCTGCTCTCCGGACAGCCATGGGCATGGAATCGGAGTGGTAGGATGAAACGATGAGGTCGGCCGCTCGCCGGCCATGCTCCGGAGGCATGCTCATGACCCGTTTCATGCGTTCTCGTGCGTGGTTGACCGCCCTCGTCGCGGCGGCCCTGGCCCTGCTCGCGCCCGTGGCCCACGCCGACACCATCACCATGCACGGCGGAACCATCTATTACGGTGAGATCCTCGAAGAGACCCCCAAGACCGTCACCATCCGAACCAAAGTCGCCAACATCGTCACCACGCTGACCCTCAAGCGCTCCGACATCTCGCTCATCGAAAGGACCGGCAACGCCGTCCGCCCCGGATACTTCGAAGAGAAGGACAAGCCCAAACAGGCCGACGATGCCGCGGGCAACGATGACGATTCCGCCACCCTCTATGTCCTGATCCCGATCCACGGCGAGATCGGCAAGGAGTCGATGGCCGACGGCGTCGAGAACGCCCTCGACGGCGCCCGCCGAGCCAAGATCCGCCACGTCGTCTTCGACATCGACACCCCGGGCGGCAGCGTCGCCCACGCCGACCGCATGGCCAAGGCCATCGCCGAGCACCGCGAGAAAACCAAGGCCTGGAAAGAACCGGTCCGGATCCACGCCTACGTCCACCGCGCCATCAGCGCGGGCATCTGGGTCATGTTCTCCTGCGACACGATCTTCTGGGCCGATGGCGCCACCGCGGGCGGCGCCGTCGTCTTCCGTCAGGATCAGTCCACCGGCGCTGCCGAAGTCGATGCCAAGATGAACTCCATCATCGCCGCCGAACTCGCCGCCACCGCGCAGCAGCTCGGCCACCGCCAGGAAATCGTCCGAGCCATGATGCTCCCCCCCTCGTCCCTCTACACCTGGGTCGACTCCACCGGCGCGCGCCGAATCTCGGACTCCAGGCCGCCGCGCGGCGAAGCCGCCGATGCCCACGAGCTCGACGGGCCCGAGGGAATCCTCACCCTCACCACCACCGACGCCCTCGAACTCGGCCTGGGAACGCTCGCCCCCGATGGCCCGGAGTCCCTCGGATCACTCATCGGCACCGACGGCTGGAAGGCCGCGGGCAAGGGCGGCGCCGCCGCCATGAAACAAGCCGCCCGCACCGCGCAGGCCAAGCAGGACAAGGCCGAGCGCGATGCCGCCCGGGCCGCCGAACTCAAGGAAAAAGCGCTGTCGCTCCTCACAACCCTCGACCCCGCCATCGCCCGCGCCCAGGCCGCCGACCCCTACCAAGGCTCCTACCAGACCATCAACGGCGTCTTCACCGGCGACTCGCAGGCAGAATGGACACGCAGGACCGCGAGCGCGCTCAAGCTCTGGGACAAGGTCTTTGACATCATCAAAGACCTCGACAAGATGGACCGCGAGCACATCAAGCTCACCAGCCACAGCATCTTCGACCGCGAAAACGGCCGTATGGTCGCCTCGCAGGTCGAGGAGATCATGTCCCGGCTGCGCACCGAGGCCGGCAAGAACAAGCCCTGAATCGCCCCCCGCCGCTCACACGCGGGCAGCGCCCTCAACCCCCGCGTGAACCCTGCGGGATCTCCACGGGAGCTTCCGTCGGCTTCTCCTCCGGCACCGGCGCGCCCGGATCGGTGTCGTTCACCGGCGCTGCAGGCGCAGGAGCCGTCGGCGCCGGCGACATCTCATCAAACCGCGGTGGCACCTCGGACTTCGTATCAAACGGGCTCCCCGCCGCGGGCGTCCCGGGCAGCTCCGGAGCCGGACGAAGCGTCGGCTCGATCCGCCGCGCCCCCGCGGGCGGAACCGGCAACTGGTTCGGCCGCTCGCCGTACGTCCGGTCCTCGGGCATCAGGCCCCAATCCATCATGTCGGGCTTGTACTCGTTCGGGCCAGAACCAGCGCGGAACCCCACCACCAGCTTCTGACCCACGGGCACATCCACCGACCACAGCGACTCGCCCGTACGCGTGTCGATCAGCGACACCGTCCACGGCTGCCACTCCCGCGACACGTACGTGAACCGGTCCGCCGAGTACAGCGGCCCGCCCTCGTAGTGACACCCACATGTCACGAGCGTCAACGCGGCAAGACCAAGCAGCAGAGCGGGGCGTCGCATGGCAGCGGGACTCCACAAGAAGGTTCAAACACCCAAGGGCAGTAGGCAGGGGGGCAGTAGGATAGCCCGTCCACGTTATCGGCTCGATCCCCACAGGACTCAACCGCCACCACCAGGCGCAAACCATGCCCGAACCCGACCTCCGCATCGGCCACGGATACGACCTGCACCGCCTCGAACCCCCGCCACCCGCGGGCCACGGCAGACCCTTCATCCTCGGCGGCCACCGCTTCGATCACCCCGTCGGGCCCGTCGGCCACTCCGATGGCGATGCCCTCTATCACGCCATCACCGATGCCATCCTCGGCGCCCTCGCCCTCCCCGACATCGGCCAGCTCTTCCCCGACACCGACCCGCGACACGACAACCAGGACTCGGCCCTCTTCCTCACCGAAGCCGCCCGCCGGGCCGCCGACCTCGGATGGCGCATCGTCAACCTCGACTGCACCGTCATCCTCGAACGCCCCAAGCTCGGCCCGGTCAAAGACACACTCCGAGCCAACATCGCTCGCCTCCTTAACCTCGACCTCGCCCAGGTGAACCTCAAAGGCAAGACCCACGAAAAAGTCGACGCCGTCGGCGAGGGCCGCGCTGTCGAAGTCCACGTCGTCTGCCTCATCCAGCGCGACTGACATCATCACCACACCATGACCACCGCCATCCACCGCAACGTCGACCGGGCCCGCGCTGGCCAGTGGCCCCAGGTCATCGCTCGCCTCCCCTCCGGCTGGGCCGTCATGGGCGACTCACAGTTGCTCCCCGGCTACTGCCTGCTGCTCCCCGACCCCGTCGTCCCCTCGCTCAACGACCTCGACGAGCCGAGCCGCACCCGATACCTCCTCGACATGGCCCGCCTCGGCGATGCCATCACCAAGGCCGCCCCCGCCCCCCCGCGCCGCATCAACTACGAGATCCTCGGCAACCTTGAGCCCGCCCTCCACGCCCACATCATCCCGCGCTACCACGACGAACCACCCGACCTCCGCACCAAGGCCATCTGGCTCTATCCCCCGGATGTCTGGAACGCCCCGGAGCACCGCTTCGATGAGGCAAAGCACGCATCCCTGCGCGATGCCATCGCTCACGCGCTCAGTTCATAGGCTTGAACTCAACCAGCCTCGGCCGCTCACGCAGCCGCATCGCGTGCACCGTCCGCTCCACCACCACGCCGCCCAGGATCGTCACCGTCTCCTCCCACCGCTCGGCGACGAGCCCGATCTCCGCCGCATACCACCGGTCCATCGTCCGCACCGCCGTCGCGTTCTTGAGCTTCGATGTGTACACCTCGCGCGTCTTGGCGCACTCCAGCGTCCCGAAGGGTGTGACCATCATCTGGTCCCCCACATACGTCAGCTCCATCCGCCCCGTCCCCCGCTCGCGGATCTTCTTGGGGTTCTGGATCGTCGGCAGCGTCATCTTCTGCTCGGTGCCCACCGTCTCGCCCGCCACCAGCACCGCGGGCATCGTCAGCGGGTCCGGCTCGAACACCACCCGCACGCCCCGCTCATCGTTCCAGAACTCAACCAGATACACCGCGGGCCCCTCCCGCACCTCCTGCACCCGCTTCTCCAGCCTTCCACTCTGGCCACCCTC
>JBIPMO010000322.1:0-3384 GCA_044369085.1 Phycisphaerales bacterium | reverse complement strand
GACGTGGTAGTTTGGGTGATCGATCCACGTCCCAAGCGTCATCAAATGCAATGAGCATCCCGGCTCGCGACATTCCCCAGCATGATCCGTTGGCTCGCACGCCGACGGTTGGATCGTCGCCGGGCATGGCGACGCGAAGGCTGCACCCGGCGGAGTTCGGCTCGATGTTCGCAGATTCATCCCGTGCGCTTTGGTGTGTGGCAGTCGGCGTGTGCGGCGATCGGACCGCGGCGGAGGATCTGGTGCAGGAAGCGGCCGCCGTAGCACTCACGAAGCTGGATGAGTTCGACGCCGCGACCTCGTTTGTGGCTTGGATGAGCCAGATCGTTCGCTTTCTCGGGATGAACGAGCGGAGGAAGCTCTCGCGCCAGCGAGAGGCTCATCAGCGGATCGACCTGATCCGGGCGGTCGCGCCAAGCAGCCTCTCGGCAACGGCGCCCTCTCCGATCGCTGGCGGAGGGGCGTTCCTCCCCGAGCAGAGCGCCTTTGACGACAACGTCGTCCGGGCGGTCTCGGGGCTCGATGAGGTGCAGCGTTCTTGCCTCATGCTCCGCGTCGTGATGGATATGCCGTACAAGGAGATCGCCACGGCGCTCTCGATCCCCGAAGGAACCGCGATGAGCCACGTTCACCGGGCCAAACAGCACGTGCGGAAGTCCCTCGCGGAATCCGCCGCAGGAACCAGCCGAAAGCAATAGCAACTCGATGACGACGATCCCCTCCAACCCCACCCCTCCGCGCACGCTCGACGAGCAGATGGAGCTGTACATCGACGGTCTGCTCTCGCCCGGCGAGACGGTCTCGTTCGAGGCGGTCATGCGGGGCGACGCGGCGTTGCGCGCCCGCGTCGCCGAGGCGCGGGCGGCGGATCAGGCGGTCCGCGCGGTCTTCGCGGTGCCCGACATCACGATGCGCGTGCCCGAAGATCTTGCGGTCGCTTCGCGAGCCGCCTCGGCGATGCCGTCGCCGGGCGTGGTCGGCCAGATCGGCGACAAGCCGGTGCCCTGGTGGGTCACGGTCGCGTCGCTGGCCGCGACGCTCGCGATCACGGTCGGCGCCTGGATGTGGATGAATCGCACGCCCGGCCCCCAGTACATCACCCCCGATGAGGTGTACGGCCGACTGGTGCAGAAGGGTTTCAAGCCCGAGTTCGTGTGCACCACCGATGCGGAGTTCAGAAAGGCGGTCGACGACCGGTTCGGCCAGCCGCTTCTCATCGCCAGTTCCCCTGATATCCAGCTGCTCGGTTGGGCGTACAGCAACAGCTACAGCGGGCTGACGCTCGGCGAGAAGTGCTTCATCCTGATGGCGAACGTGAAGGGCAAGCCGTCCCTGCTGTTCATGGACAACAAGTCCGAGGACCGCAGGCTCAAAGTAGCCAAGGACTCGGCCCTGCACCTGCACCGCGGCGTGATCGGCACCATGGTGGTCTACGAGCTTTCGCCCTTCGAAACCCCCGAGTTGTTGCCCCGGACGTACAACCCCGACGCGGGCGGCCCCCCGCAAGACCCTGCGGACTCCGACCAGAACTAGTTCGACGACAACCCGCCCGGGCGGGGTTCTGGCGTTTGCTACCTTTCCGGGATGAAGACCACCTTCCGCACCGCGCTCGCGTCGCTGGCCATCACGCTCTCCGTCGGGCACGCCTCGGGCGATGAGGGCATGTGGCTGCTCACCAAGCCGCCCGTCGACCATCTCAAGAAGGCCTACGGGTTCGAGCCCTCCGCGCAGTTCATGGAGCACATGCAGAAGTCCGCCGTCCGGTTCAACACCGGCGGTTCGGGGTCGCTCGTTTCCGCCGAGGGTCTGGTGATGACCAATCACCACGTCGGGTCGGACATGATCGGCAAGCTCAGCTCCGAGGGCAACGACCTGCTCGAGAAGGGGTTCTTCGCCAAGTCCCGCGCCCAAGAGCTCAAGTGCCCGGACCTCGAGCTCAACGTGCTGTGGACCATCGAAGATGTGACCGACCGCGTCAAGGCCGCCGCGACGGCGACGATGTCATCCGCCGAGGCGAACACCGCGCGGCGCAAGATCATGTCCACCATCGAGTCTGAGGCCAAGGACAAGACCGGGCTGGATTGCCAGGTCGTCACCCTCTACCAGGGCGGGCAGTACCACCTCTACTGCTACAAGCGCTACACCGATGTGAGGCTCGTCTTCGCCCCCGAGCAGCAGATCGCCTTCTTCGGCGGCGACGCCGACAACTTCGAGTACCCGCGCTACAACCTGGATTGCTGCTTCTTCCGCATCTACGAGAACGACCAGCCCCTCAAGCCCGAGCACCACCTCAAGTGGTCGAGCGGCTCCAAGGATGGCGACCTCGCGCTGGTCTTCGGACACCCCGGGACCACCAACCGCGCGTACACCACCGACCACCTGAAGTTCATGCGCGACCTCTCGGTCCCCACGCGGCTTTCGCGTCTGCAGATCCGCGAGGTGCAGCTCCAGGAGTTCGGCGGACGCTCGATCGAGCACGCTCGCATCGCCAAGGACGACCTGTTCGGCGTCGCCAACGGCCGCAAGAACCTGACGGGTCAGATCGCGGGCCTGCAGGACCCTGCTCTGTTTGCGGCCAAGACCGAGGCCGAGTCGGACCTCCGCTCGAAGGCCAACATCGACGCCAAGAACGATCCTTGGGCGATGATCGCCAAGGCCCAGGCCACCCACGCGACCTTCTTCGCCAGGCGCAACGCCCTTGGCAGCCTGTTCCAGTCCGATCTTTCGGGCCGCGCGCTGCGTCTGGTGCAGATGGCCGAAGAACTGCCCAAGCCCTCGGCCGACCGCCTC
This sequence comes from Phycisphaerales bacterium, assembly GCA_044369085.1. GTDB lineage: Bacteria > Planctomycetota > Phycisphaerae > Phycisphaerales > UBA1924 > JAEUIV01. The sequence continues at coordinate 594 of JBIPMO010000322.1, read as the reverse complement.
CGCGAGTACCGCGACACCAACCTCCCTTCGCTGCGGCTTGACCTGTACAGCGATGCGCCGATCTACGACATCCTCGAGGTCAACCGGCTGACCTCGGCGATGCAGTTCATGGTCACCGCTCTGGGAGCGAGCGACCCTTCGGTCGTCAAGGCCCTGGGCGGCAAGTCACCCCGGGCTCGGGCGGAGGAACTTGTGCTGGGCACCAAGCTCAAGGACCCCGCCGAGCGCAAGCGCCTGGGCGAGGGCGGTGCTGCCGCGATCGATGCCTGCACCGACCCGATGATCGCCTTCGCCAAGTCGTTCGATTCCGAGCTTCGGCAGTGGCGCAAGAAGTTCGAGGATGAGGTCGAGGCCGTCGAGCGCGAGGGCTACGCCGCCATCGCCGCCGCCAAGTTCGCGGCCTACGGCGACAGCGTTTATCCAGATGCCACCTTCACCCTCCGCATGGCCTTCGGCCCCATCGTGGCCTGGAACGAGGCTGGGCAGCAGCTCTCGGCGTACACCGACTTCGCCGGCCTCTACAAGAAGTTCGAGGAGCGCAAGGGCATCCCGCCCTTTGACCTCCCGCAGCGATGGCTCGACGGCAAGAGCAAG
>JBIPMO010000087.1:0-11141 GCA_044369085.1 Phycisphaerales bacterium | reverse complement strand
TGCACCGGCGATGCGGATGGTGATCGCGACCGCGACTTTGCCGATGTCACATCCGTGCTCGCGAACTTTGGGCTCGCTCCCGGTTCGTTCGGCCCGGGCGATGCCGATGGGAACGGCGTGGTCGAGTTCTCGGACATCACCAGCGTGCTGGCGAACTTCGGGATTGCCTGTCCCTGAGGTTTGCATGCCGGGCGTCGGCAGGCCGTTTCGACCCGAACGCGATCCGATGACCCTTCAAACTGGGGAATATGCAAGGCTGAAACCCGGGGGCGAGGCCCCTGTTCTGGCCTGAAAGTACTTATTTGACAACGACTTATGCTCATTAACCTTGCTTCTGTCCGACCTGTTTCGTAGGTTGCTTGGGGACATGGAGATCGGGGGGGCGAAGCGGGGGTGCCGCGTCGCACCAAGCTCCATCCGTCCAAGGGTTGGGAGATTGATGAAAAACATCGTGTGGCCTCGTAGGAGATCCGCGCCGACTTTTGTCGCCGCGGCTGGTCTGCTCGCCTGCGTCTCCTGGGCGCAGGCCAGACCCGAGATCGGGCTGAACATCGATATTGACTTTGCGTTCCCCGGCGACTCGTCGACCGGGACCCCGGTGTCGAGCTACGGCGCGGCATCCGGACAGGTCGGGCAGTGGTCAACCGTGACCTTCGGTGCCGGGCCGTACAACATTCTCGGGCTCAACGGCTCGGCGACGGGGGTGACCCTGTCGCGGACGGGCGCGACGAACCTGACGACCTTCGTCAGCGGCGGCCCGACCGATTATCAGAAGCTTGTGGGCGATGCCGATTCGATCACGAACACGACGACCTACACGCTGACCGGGCTTCCCGCGGGCCGCTACACGATCTACACCTACGCGGCGGCGCCATCGATCACGACCGCCTCGACGCGTATCGATGTGCCCGATGGAACGGGCGGGCCGCAGACCGTCGGCGGCGCTCCCACCAGCTACGCCTTCATCCAGGGGCAGACGCACGCCGTGCACGTCGTGACCACGACGGGCGGCCCGGTCAACATCGTGGCGACGAAGATCGGTCAGAGCGCGGTGGTCAACGGGTTCCAGATCGTTCCCAACCCGGTTCCCCCGCCTCCTCCTCCGCCGCCGCCACCGCCCCCGCCCCCGGCCGACCTCACCGCGGCGATCACTTCGCCACCGCCCTGCACCCAGCTCGCCGATGGGCTGATCGATATCCGCGGCACCGCCGCCGGGACTGGTTTCCTTTCGTGGACCCTGCAGGTCACGGGCGGGGCCGCCTCGACGTGGACGACCATCTCCAGCGGCACATCGCCCGTTGTGGGCGGGATGCTCGGCACCTGGAACACCGGCACACTTACACGCCCGTGCGGCTACACGGTCCGATTGATCGTGAACACCACGAGCGGTCAGTCGGTTGAAGGTGTGCGCACTTACTACGCCGGGCTGCCCGGCGATGCGAACCTCAACGCCAATGTGGCGTTTGATGATATTTCTTCGGTGCTCTCCAACATGCAGCAAGTGCCCTGAGTCGGGCCGGCCTCGATCGGAAATCCTGGTGCACTCGAAGGCCCCGGCGACCGCGCTGGGGCTTTTTTTCGGGTTGGGTCGGAAAGTGGGTGGCTGGGCTGGCGTGGGTGGCGATGGTGGGGCACAATGTTGGTGAACCGTTTCACCGTGTGTTGTGGTTCGGAGCCAGTCGCAGGGAGTAAACCGGTTCACTGCGGGTCATGCTGGCCCGCAGGTTCAGATTCGCGCCCGCGGAGGTCGCATGCACGCACGTTGCCTGTCGTTCGGTTCTGCTCGCCTGGCGCCGCAGATTCTGGCCGCCGCATCGCTTGTCGCTGCGGCGTTGAGCCCGGCGACGGCTCGCGAGAACCTGCACTTCACGTACCTGTGGCACCTCGAGCAGCCGGTGTACTGGCCCGACCGGCAGGCTTCGGGGGCGGACCGGTACGAGCGGGCGTGGGAGAGCATCCTGCGCAAGGATGGCGGCGCGTTGAACCCCGCCGACAATCTGCGCGACATCTTCGGGCTCGCCGATCGCCAGGCGGCGTACCAGTACCGCGTGCGAGATTCGATCGACGCGATCCGCTGGGCGAGCGAAGCCGGCGCCCAGGTGTCGTTCTCTGGCGGGCTGATCGAGAACCTCACCAGCCTCGGCAACGCGAACCAGTTGGGGTACGGGCCGGGCTGGTTCAACTGGAAGCGCGAGGCTCGGGGCTGGCGGACGGTCGGGGCGAACCAGCCGCGACTCGATGTCGTTCTGTTCTCGTTCCACCATGCGCTGCTGCCGCTCTTGGATGAGAACTCGGTGCGGAAGGAGATCGCGCTGTACAAGCGTCTGTACGGCGATGCGTGGGGGAACACCGCGCCGATGTCGCGTGGGTTCTTTCCCTCCGAGATGGCCTTCAGCACGCGGCTGATCAAGCCGCTGGTGGAAGAGGGGGTCGCGTGGTCGGTGGTGAGCGGGGAGAAGATCAGCCGGGCGAACGCGAACTTCCCGGTGATCTACGGGTCCGGGGGCATCAACTGTGACCCGCCGAACAAGGCCGACCAGATGAATCCGGCGCAGAGCGACTACTACCGGCTGTCGATCAGCCGCGGGTGCGCGCCGGCGGAGGCTTACCCGCAGGCCTTCACGCCGCAGCGGGCGCGGAGCGTTGATCCCGTCACCGGCCAGGTGTACGAGATCATCGTGGTGCCTGCGACGCAGTCGCTGTCATGGAAGGATGGGTACGCGCCGCTGGGGACGGGCGATTTCGCAGCGCTGAACCAGCGGAACGACCCCGGTCGGCCGATGCTGGCGATGCTCGCGCACGATGGCGACAACGCGTGGGGCGGCGGGTTCTCGTACTACCTGGAGGCGACGCCGAACCTTGTAAGCCAGGCGCAATCGCAGGGGTACATCGCAACGACGGTGGAGGAGTACCTGTCGGATCACCCGGTGCCCGCGGGCGCGGTGGTCCATGTCGAGGACGGGGCGTGGGTGAATGCCGATGGCGACTTCGGCGCGCCGCAGTACATCAACTGGAACTGGCCGCTGCTGAACGCGCAGGGCCAGATCGATGTCGAGAACGGCTGGCACGAGGACCCGCGGAACTGGGCGGTCATCACGGCAGCGCAGAACCGCGTCGAGACCGCCGAGCAGATCCAGGGGGCAGCGCGGATCGAGAAGATCCTGTACCCCGATGGGTCGACAACCAACTCGGAGCGTGCGTGGCATTACTTCCTGGGCGGGCTGAACTCGGGGTTCATGTACTACGGCACAGCGCTCGACCATGAGGTGAAGCAGTCGGTGGCGTGCAACGAGGCGATGCGGCTCGCGGACCCGGTGATCGGCAACGCGGCGGCGGACACGACGGCGCCGACGGTGTGGATCCCGCAGCGGCATCCGTGGAATCCTGGTTCGGTGAACTTCGGCCCGCAGTACGGCTACCAGCAGCGCACGCTCGGGTCTGACTTCTGGGTGTGGACCTTCGCGTACGACACCTCGGGGATGCAGAGCGTCACGCTGAAGTACCGCGTCGATGGCGACGGGACCAACCCGCTGTCGTCGTGGCAGAACGAGACGTACGCCGGGGGCGCGGAAGTGGGGGCGTGGCAGAACATCGCGATGACGCGGCGGATCTTCCCGGCGGGGAATGTCTACAGCGATCCGAACATCAACTTCTTCGAGATGCCGCAGTACATCGCGGACCAGTACCACGCCAAGGTGACCGGGCTGCAGAACGTGCTCGTTGATTACTACATCGAGGCGGTGGACACCAAGGGTTACGTGAAGCGGAGCCCGATCCAGCACGTGTGGGTCGGCAACGCCGCGCCGACGGGCGGGGGCGGGACGGCGGTGGTGGTGGCGCCGAATCCCCCGGTGGCGGGGCAGAACGTGACGATCACCTACGACCCGGCGGGGCGCGTGCTCGACGGCGCGGGAACGGTCAAGGCCCACGTGGGCTTCAACAACTGGGCGACGGTGCTCAGCCCGGATCCGTCGATGACGCTCAACGCGAGCACGAACAAGTGGACGCTGAGCGTGGCCGTCCCGGGGACGGCGGCGCAGGTGGATGTGGCGTTCAACAACGGCGCGGGCACGTGGGACAACAACGGCGGTCAGGACTGGCACTTCCAGACGACGGGCGTGGTGGCACCGCCGTTCCAGATGGACGGAGTGCTCGACGGCGGAACCACCGTGGTGTCGACCAACGGGCCGATGTTCCTGCGGGCGGGGCTGCAGGGGGATGTGCTGTACCTCGCTGCTCCTGATGCGGGCGAAGGGAACGATCACTTCATCTACCTCGCCGGCGAGAGCGGGCCCGGCGTGATGCAGGCGGCCAACTGGGCCAAGGCGGGGCAGATCGCGCGCTGGGATGCGTTCCTGGCGGATGAGAACACCAACGGGTTCAACGGCTGGTTCGACGCCACGGGGACGCGGCAGAGCTCGACCGGGGCCAACGGCGGGGTGCTCGAGGGCACGATCAACCTGCGCGAGGAGTTCGGCGGGGTGATGCCGACGCGTGTGTATCTTGCGCTCGCGGCGTACGGCAACAACGATGGGGGTGCGCTGATCCCATCGTCCCAGGTGCCGCCCGCGGTGGTGAGCAACGGGAACATCGAGGCGAACGAGTACGTGCTGCTGGACCTGTCGATCTTCGCGCCGCCGCCCGTGTTCTGCGCTGGCGATGCGGATGGGAGCGGCGCGGTGAACTTCGCGGACATCACCTCGGTGCTCGCGGCGTTCGGCGCGGCGTGCCCGGCGGGGACTTCGCCGTGCGCTGGCGATGCGAACGATGATCGCGCTGTCGACTTCGCGGACATCACGACGGTTCTGGCGAACTTCGGGGCGGCGTGCCCGTGAGGGCTGAAGCGTTCCGCAGCGCCTCGTGAGCATCGCCGATGAGTTCGGCCAGGCGCGGTAGCAGTTCGGCGGCGGGCCAGGCGGCTCGGAGGGTTGCTTCGAATCCCTGGATGCCGATGGCCGCTCGATCGAGCGCGAGGGGGCGTTCGGATGGTGGCAGGTTGCCGATTTCGGCCAGGGCCATGGCGGTGGCGTGCAGCCCGAGTGCGGGGGCGACTGACTGCCGCCAGCGATCGTTCATCTGGCCCGGTGGCAGGGCGGCTGCGGCCTGAGCGAAACGGGTCCAATGGGCCAGCAGCGTGGTCCACGAGGCGAACCGGCCGTCGTGCGGTGTTTGGTCGGGATGTGAATGGTTCACGATCGGTTGATGGTAGGTTTATGGGTCGCCTGAAACAGTCCGATCAATCGTCTCGTATGCATAGTCGGCATAGTCGCAACCCGGCGGCTGCTCGGCCATAGGATCAGCGTACGAAACCGGGAACTGGGTGCCCCCATGGACCGCGCCATTGAACAGAGCCTGATCGAACGAGCCGCCGCCGGCGATCGCGCCGCGTGCGAGATGCTCATCAAGGCTCACCAGCCCTCGTTGTTCGCCTACATGCTGCGGATGTCGGGCAAGCCCGACATCGCCGAGGACATCGTTCAGGACGCCTTCGTGCGGATCCTAACGAACCTCGACCGCTTTGACCCGCGATTCCGGTTCTCGACCTGGCTGTTCACGATCGCCAAGCGGCTCTACGTCAACGCGATGCAGAAGCATCGGCCGGTGTACGACAGCGACATCGTCGGCGGCTGGAACGGCGGCAGCGAGTCCGAGGATGTGACGGTCAAGAGCGAGGAGCGCGGGCTGGCCCAGGCGTGCCTTGCCGAGGCGCTCGAAGGGCTCAACGACGAGCAGCGTCAGATCGTCCTGCTTTTCCACCAGCAGGAGTGGCCGATCTCGCGGATCGCTGAGTACATGAACATGCCCGAGGGGACGATCAAGAGCCACCTGCACCGCGGCCGCAAGAAGATGCGGCGGATCTACGAGGAATCTGAGGAGACGGTGCGTCAGGCGGCGGTCGAGGTTCAGGCCCGCACCCGGGCGGAGGCCGGTTGGTGATGTTCCAAGGGCAGCGCGATGAGTTTGATCCCAAGCTTCCCCGGCTGACCGGCCGCGATGGGGAGCTTCCCGCGCCGGAATCCCTGGAGCCATCGGAGGTCATCCCCGACGATCTGGTCGATGCGATGCTCGACGGCGAGGTGCCCAGCAACAAGGTCCGCGAGGTTCGTTCGGCGATCCGCGGCGATGGCGAGGCCGAGCGTCGCTTCAACAAGACCAATCAGATTCTGGACCTGCTCAGGCACACGCAGACGGCGGCGCAGGCGCCGGACCTGACTGCCAAGATCATGGCGCGGGTCGAGCGTGAGCGCTCGCTCTTGAATCGCCTGGGTGTTCGGCGCGTGACGTGGGCGCGATTCGCCGCGGCGGCGGCGCTGGCGCTTGTGATCGGCGGCGCGTTCCTGGTCGAGCGTCAGGCGCCGCAGACGTTCACGCTGGTTCCCCGGCCTGCGCCGGTGAATGACCTGGTTTCGGCGGTTCCCCAGCAGACGGCCGGGGTGCTCGCGACGGTCGAGAACGCGGTGAACGCGGCCGGGAGCTTCGTGCCCGCCCAGTTCGAGCAGGCCCGGCTTCGTGATGCGGCCGCGCTGGCGCGGCGGCAGCGTGATGGCGGGAACGACCTGGTGCCCGCGATGAATCCCCCGACGGCGGCGGTGCTGTGGCTCGAGCCTTCCAGCGCGAGCGACAAGGTGGTTTCGGTGCGGATGTGCGGCGGGGCTCCTTGCGCCGGGCGGCGGATGGTCGTGCCCGCTCAGCAGGTTTCGCTGCGTTCGATTCTGGCGGGCGATGAGCGTCCATCCTCGAATGAGGACACCCTCGTGGCCTTCCGCCGGTAAAACGATGTTGATGAGATGGTTGTCACCAGCGCGATGGATCGCGGCGGGGCTGTGCGCCCTGATGCTGCCGTGCGCCGCGCGAGCGGGCGATCTGTACGACGCGCAGCGGATGCTGCCCGGCGACATCGACATGGCTCTGGCGGTGGAGGATGCGGCATCGTGGCGGGATGGTGCACTGGGGCCTTCGCTGACATCGCTGGTTGGAGCCGCGGCGGCGGGAGTGGAGCTTGACCAGGCGTGGGGGCGGTTCGCATCGGCGCTAGGGGTGCCGCCCGAGCGTGCGTTTGACGGTCTGCTGGGGCGGCGCGTGGTCTACCTGCAGCGCGGGACGCGGGGCGAGCGAGCGCCGACGTGGGCGCTGATCAGCGAGGTGGATGAGGGCTTCGAACGGACGCTGACGCAGAAGCTCGACACGGCTCCGCGGCGGCTCGCGGCGGGGCGGAGCGCGTACGGGCTTGAGAACGGGCGATTCTGGCTCGCGGTGGTGAGGCGCGAGGGCAAGCCGGTGGTGCTGCTCGGCCCGGCCGATGCTCCGGCGCTGTTTGATGAGATTTGGGACGGGCTGGGCGTGGGGGCTGCCGGAGGCGCGGACCAAGCGCCGCCGGTGCTCGGCGATCTTCGTCGTTCGGAGGCGCGCCCCGCGGCGTGGCTGGTGGCGAGGGCCGTGTCACGCGAGCCGGAGCGCTCGGGCTGGTTCGGGCTGGCGTTGCGGGCGGAGGGGCAGGGGCTGCGGGCGGTGATGTCGCTGCGTTCTCCGGGCGCGGAGGCGGCGGCGAGGGCCGTTCGGCCAACGACGCGCGATGCGTTTGATGCGGCTTCGGCAGGCGCGCTGCTCGCGATCGCCGAGCACGTGGGCGGGAGCGGCGGCGCGGGGCAGCCCTGGTCGATGCTGTCGGCGGCATCGGGCTGGATGCCCGTTGTTCTGCCGCGTGAGCAGACGAACGATTTGCCGCGGGTGTTCGGCCCGCGAGCGATGGTGGTGTTCGGTTCGCCGCCCGGTGCCGAGCCGGGAGGATGCACGCTGACGACGGCGCTGGAAGCATCGGATGTCGATGCGGCAGCGCGGGCGGGTGACACGCTCGTCACGCGGTTCATCACCACGATGTGGTCGGCGTTTCAGGCGGGGGATGGGGTGTTTGATCCCGAGACGACGGACCTGGGCGGGGCGTTCCCCGAGAGTGTGCGAACGGTGGATCTGTCGGCGGCGGTGGGGCAGTTGCTCGCGCCGCTCGGGCAGGCAGCGGGCGGGGCGATGGGGGTGGCGTGGGGGTCTCGGTACAACGAGTGCGAGCCGGGCGAGGCGGCTGTGCTGGCCGCGGTGGCTGATGGTGCGGAGTTGGGGCCCCGCCCGGGCTGGTGGATCGTGGGGGCGGACGAAGCGGGGGTACGCAGGCTCGGCGATGCGGTTTCGGCATTGCCCGGTCGTGGCGCGATGCAGGCGTGGCTGAGCATCGGGCTTGCCCGGCCGGCGGAACTGGCGGTCAAGGCCCGTGCGCTGCCGGTGCCGGTGCCGCTTCAGATGGCTCGGGCGCTGGTGGTGATGGAACTGATCGAAGAGGCGAGGTGGGAGCTGCTTCGTGCTCCGGATGGTTCGATCGCGGGGTCGGCGACGCTGCGGTTCGCCAAACCGCGATAGGGCGGCGGTTTGACGGGGTGTTTCGTCGCGGCGCGCCCGGGGCGGCCGATGCCGCTACCATGTCGGCCCGTCGCGTAGGCCGCGCACGGCCTAACGATCCACTTACAGACGAGCCTGACCATGAACCTCCAGCTTCGGAACGTCGCCATCATCGCGCACGTCGACCACGGGAAGACGACCCTGGTTGACCAGCTCCTCAAACAGTCGGGCATGTTCCGCGTCGGCGAGCTGGACAAGCTCGCGGGCGGTCAGCACGGGCTGATCATGGACTCCAACCCGATCGAGCGCGAGCGCGGGATCACGATCCTGTCCAAGAACTGCGCCGTGACGTACACCAACACCGAGGGCAAGGCGTACCGGATCAACATCGTGGACACGCCGGGCCACGCCGACTTCGGCGGCGAGGTCGAGCGTGTGCTGCGGATGGCCGATGGGTGCCTGCTGCTCGTGGACGCGGCGGAGGGGCCGATGCCGCAGACGCGGTTCGTTCTGAGCAAGGCGCTGGAGGCGGGGCTGACGCCGCTGGTGATCATCAACAAGTGCGACCGCCCGGACGGCCGCCCGCAGGAGGTCATCAACGAGGTGTTCGACCTGCTGGTGGAGCTGGGGGCCGAGGATGAGGCGCTGGACTTTAAGGTCGTGTTCGCCGCAGGTCGCGATGGCTGGGCGACGACGGACCTGAAGGTCAAGGGGACGGACATGCGTCCGCTCTTTGATGCGATCATCGAGCACGTTCCCGCGGCCAAGGGCGATGCGGATGCGCCGCTGCAGATGCTGGTGACGAGCATCGACTTCAGCGAGTACGTCGGCCGCATCGGGATCGGGCGCGTGTTCAACGGCGTGCTGAAGCGCAACACGCAGATCGCGGTGCTGGACCGCGAGGGCAACCGCCGCAACGCCAAGGCGAGCAAGCTGATGGCGTTCAGCGGGCTGTCGCGCGTGGAAGTGGAAGAGGTCCGCGCGGGCGACCTGTGCGCGGTGATCGGCGTCGAGAAGATCGATATCGGCGACACGCTCGCCGACCCCGCCGACCCCAAGCCGCTGCCGCCCGTGAAGGTGGACGAGCCGACGCTGACGATGATCTTCCGCGTGAACGACTCGCCCTTTGCCGGGCAGGAGGGGCAGTACGTCACGAGCCGTCAGATCCGCGACCGGCTGCTGCGCGAGTGCGAGCACAACGTAGCGCTGCGGGTCGAGTTCGGCATGGGCGATGAGTTCCAGGTATCGGGGCGTGGCCTGCTGCACCTGGGCATCCTGCTCGAGAACATGCGGCGCGAAGGGTTCGAGCTGTCGGTGGGCAAGCCGCGCGTCATCACGCGTGAGATCCACGGCGCGATCCACGAGCCGATCGAGATCCTGGTCGTTGACTGCCCCAACCAGCACGTGGGGGCGGTGATGGAGGCGGTCGGTCAGCGGTGCGGCATCGTCGAGACGATGGAGCCCCGCGGCGACACGCTGACTCACCTGGAGTTCGAGATCCCATCGCGCGGCCTGATCGGCCTGCGCAGCCGCCTGCTGACCTCGACGCAGGGCGAGGCCATCATGCACCACGCGTTCGAGCGCTACGCCCCGGTGACGGGCGAACTGCCGGGCCGCGGGCAGGGCGTGCTGATCTCTCTGGAGAGCGCCGCGGTGACGGCGCACGCTCTGGAACTGCTCTCTGATCGCGGCGTGATGTTCGTGGTGCCGACCGACAAGGTGTACACCGGCCAGATCGTGGGCGAGCACAACCGCGAGAACGACCTGACGATCAACTGCACGCGCCTGAAGCAGCTCACGAACTTCCGCGAAGCGACGAAGGAAGCGTTCGTGAAGCTCAAGCCCGCTCGGAAGATGAGCATGGAGGCGTGCCTCGAGTACATCGAGGAGGATGAGCTGGTCGAGATCACGCCGACGAGCATCCGGATGCGCAAGCGGCTGCTGAACGAGAGCGACCGCAAGAAGGCCGACCGCGCGAGCAAGGACAAGCTGAAGGCGGCGGCGGAGGCGTAAGAATCAGCCTTGCTTAGTCCTTTTTCTCCGGCGCGATCTCCGTCACGCGCTGCTCGGCTTGGGCGAGGATTGTGCGGCAGTGCTCGCGGAGGGCGATGCCGCGTTCGTACTCGACGAGGGACTGTTCGAGGCCGATCTGGCCACCCTCGATGCGGTCGATGATCTGTTCGAGCTGCTCGACCGCCTGCTCGAAGGAGAGGGACTTCACCTGCTCGCGGAAATCGGTGGCGGTGTCGGGTTTGCCGGGCTTGGCGGGCATGGGGGGAAGGGTAGCAGGGGGGAGGGGGTGGGAGTCGCCAGTGGGCAAGCGCCAGTCGCCAGTCGCCAGTAGCCAGTAGCCAGTAGCCAGTCGCAGAACTTGAATCACAGATTTGAGATCTGAGATCTCGAACTCGAATCGGCTGCCGCAGTCGTGGCTGCCGCCGCAGCAGTCGCCGCCGCAACAAAACCGGAAACCCGTAACCCGCAACCCGTAGCCCGACACGAAACCCGAAACCCGAAACCCGAAACCCGAAATCCGAAACCCCGACTCCCGACTGGCGACTCCCATTTCCCGCCCCCACCCCCGCTATACTCCTCCCCCTTTCATCATCCGAACGACCGCTTTTCACCCCCGAGCCAGACCATGACCAACGCCATGGCGCCTTCGCCCTACCGACGCACGCAGACCTGTGGTGAGCTTCGCCCCGCCAATGTGGGGCAGAACGCCGTGCTCTGCGGCTGGGTCAACTCGTACCGCG
>JBIPMO010000321.1:0-3406 GCA_044369085.1 Phycisphaerales bacterium | reverse complement strand
GCGCCGGCCGACGCGCTGGCACGGATTGAAGGTAGCGGGGAGTGAACTGCCCCCACGTTTCAGTCCACACTCAGAGTTAGTTTAGCACTGACGACTTGCTGTCGCGGAGCCTGGCTCCGCAACAGCAAGTCGCACCTTGCGGAACGGCGTCGAGACCGTTGCGAGTCGCCGAAATCGTTGTGTCATGCCTGACGGGGGGCGACATGCCGAAGTGCTTTCTAGATATAGACTTGCGAATCCGTGGCAGCTCGAAACCCTGACGCATCTGCCACTCACTCGGCCCCAGAATCCCCCTCCTACGGACCCTTCCCCGTCATTCACGGTTCCGAATCGGGCACGCCCGCCTTCTCTGAGAGGCGGGCGGCGGGTGGCGTTGCCAAACATTGAACCCAAAGGGTGGCATGCCCAAGCTTTCCGAGGCTTGGCTATGCCCGGCACCCCCAGTCCGCATCAGCACCAAGCCCATCCCCGCATAGCCAAGCGAAGCGCTTGTCCATGCCACCCGCCGCGGATCAAGCGGTATCGCCAGGGCTCACTTCTCTGGCCATCCCGTCTCTCAGCATGATCGCCAGTTAGAGTCACGCCCGACCGGCGTTGGCGGCCGCCGGTGGAGAATCAAATTGGGGGTGGAGAATCAAATGGGAGCCCCCAGCGTGAAGATCTTGAACCTGCGTAGGTCAATCGTCGCTTGTGTCGTGAGCGTCACGTTGTTGACCATCGGGTGCGCCAAGCCGCCCGAGTCCGTACAACGATCCGACACGATCAATCGTTCTGCGACAACGCCCAGTCAAACGCCATCTGTTCAAGACGCTGCCCGATCTCCTCACACGCAAGACGTGCAGCCCCGCCCGACTTCTCTTGTCATCGACGTCGACCCTGCCGCAGAAATAAGCGGCGTCGTGCGAGTAGTGTTTCAGGATTCGCGCGGGACGCTTTGGATCGGTGGCGAGTGCGACCTGTTCCGCAACGATGGAACGACACTGACCAATTACGCCATCAAGGATGATCAGGGTCGGGGCGTCACGATCATTCGGATCGTCGAAGACAAGGCTGGCAACATATGGTGCGGGACAACGGGCGGCATCACCCGGATTGATGGCAAGTCATTCACGAGCTACGGCGAAAAGGACGGCTTGATCGGCCGCCGTGTTGGGTGCATGGCCGTTGATGCGAGCGGCGTGATGTGGATCGGCGCCGCCGAGGGCGTCTGCCGATTCGACGGAAAGGCGTTCTCCCCTTTCGCCCTTCCGGAAGCCCAGCCTGACCCGACCAGAGGCGTGACCAGCGAGAAGGCCGTGAATTGCATCACGGTGGACCGCAAAGGGCGGGTGTGGTTCGGCACCAACAGGGGCGCGTACGTCTACGACGGAAAGACACTGACAAACATCTCCGAACGCGACGGGCTGCCGAACAACGCCGTCGGCAATATTCTCGAAGACAAGGCGGGGAACATCTGGTTCGGGACGGTTCACGGGGGAATCAGTCGGTTTGATGGAAAGGTCTTCACCAACTTCACGCAGCAGGGAGTCGTTGAAGGCAAGGAGATCTGGTGCATTCACGAAGGTCCATCCGGGAATATGTGGTTCTCCGCCAAGCGATCTCCTTTGTACCGATACGACGGCAACGTATTCACGAAGTTGAACGAGCAGGACGAGATCACCTCGCTCGCGTTCACCATCCTGGAAGACAGCAGCGGCCGCCTGTGGCTGAGCGGAACAAACGGCCTCTTTCGGCACGACGGCGAGTCGTTTGTCCGAGTCACAAAGAATGGCCCGTGGCGGTAACGCCTGGACATGCGGTTTCGTGAATGTCGATCCGCAACAGGCAGATGGCACCGCCCGCGTACCTCCAACCCCGCCTCAAACGAGCCCCGGGCGCAAAGCCAGGGGTGCATCGATGTCTCGAACGAGCCCGGAACGACAGTGACGGGCCGACTTCCGCGCGACCGCACTCGCCCACAAACGACGAGCGCCCCATCGCCAGCCTTCCGAGGCTCGGCCACACCGCCCACCACCCTTCCCCCTAAGCATCCTGCACGATTCTGCCCCACAACCCCTCGGCACCGGGAATATTCCAACCTCCACACATGTAGTCACAGTGACGCGGCAAACTTCATCGGCCCCTTCAACCCCGATCGAACATGCCGCCGGTCACCACCAACCCATCGGTGGGCTGTTCTTCGGCCCGCGGCAGCCCTGACGTCTGAGCCCCAATGGGCCTGCAAAGGAGGAACTGCCATGCGCCGTTCCACAAATCACATCCTCGCCGGCGTCGCTGCCTCGCTCGCCATGCTCGCCTCAACCCACGCCCAGGTTCCCATGGACGATCACTTCGACGCAACCATGAACCCGCAGTGGGTCATCCTCCGCGGTAGCCCGTATCTGCAGAACGGCTGGCTCGTGCTCACACGCACCGACTTCGGCAGCCCACGCGACACCGCCATGGTCTTCCAAGACGGCGACACCACCATCCGCGACTTCGTCCTCCACCTCCGCGTCGACCCCGTGGTCAGCGGCTACGACAACTGGAAACGCGCGGGAGTCTCCTTCCGAACCACCAACGCTTGGAGCCCCGGCCAGACCGGCTACTACCTCTCCTTCGTCTTCGATCCCGCCGCGACTCCCTACGCAACACTGGCTCGCGGCCTCAACGGCGTGGGAACCGAGCTCGCCAGGATCACCCCCTACACCCCGACGCTCCCGATGGATGTCGTCATCCGAGCCATCGAGCACTCCATCCAGATCTACATCAACGGCTCGCTCGCCTTCAACATCAACGACCCCGCGGGCCCGCTCGCCGGCGGCATCGGCATGTGGAACGTCTGGGAATCGCTCGGCCGCTACGACGACATCACCCTCACTCTCCTCCCCCCCGCCTGCCCGGGCGACGCTGATGGAAACGGCACCGTGAACTTCAGCGACATCACCCAGGTCCTCGCCAGCTTCGGCACCATGTGCCCGTGACACGCCAGCGCACCTGCCGTAGCAAAGCAACAACCCCAACGCACGCCATGGCCAAGCCTCCCAAGGCTTGGCCATGCCATTCATCGCTCGCACGCCCCCGCCCCCACCTCGAACGCCTCAAACGAGCCCCGGGCGCAAAGCCCGGGGTGCATCAATGTCTCGAACGAGCCCGGAACGGCAGTGACGGGCCGCCTTCTACGCGCGACCGCACTCGCGCACACAAGAGCGGTCCCCGTCACTTCCGTTCCGGGCTCGTTCAAGCCGTGCCGCCGATGCCGTTCTGGTCATCGGTGTTCCTCATCTTCGAGCGTGCCGTCCACCCACTTCCGCGCGAACTCCTTCCTGCCGCGCGCATCCAACCACATCATCACGCTCCACCCCCACCAACCCCGAGCCCACGCATGACCACCCCCACACCACGCTCTGCCGCCCCCGGTCACTCC
>JBIPMO010000320.1:0-3414 GCA_044369085.1 Phycisphaerales bacterium | reverse complement strand
CGCGCTGGCGAGGCCTCGGGGTTGAGGGCCCGGCCGCCGAGTATCTGGAGGATGAACAGCTCGTGGTCGGCTTCGAGGTCGAGGTGGCGGACGATGCGGCCCTCGAGCACGAGCAGGGCTCGCTTGAGCAGCGGGACACCGGTGGTGAGGGTGATCGCTTCCGGGCCGTCGAGGAGGTCATCGAGCCCGCGACGCTTGTCCTCCCAGCGTTTGGTCATGTAGCGCTCCTCGCGCGAGAGCAGCGAGAGCCCGAGCACACCGGTTTCGCGGATCAGCGGCGCGAGGGTCGGGCCGCGCGGCAGCGCAACGCTGATGAGCACGGGTGAGATGGCGGCCTGCTGCACAAAGACGGCGCGGATCGAGCGCCGCCTGCCCTCGTGCGCGGCGGTGGCGACCCACATGGCCGCGGGGATGCGGGCGAGGGCCATGGCCCAATCCGGGATGAGGATGCGCGGGGGCTGGTGGGTGCGCCCGTTGGAAGCAGACAGCGGCGGGGGTGGAGCGGGCGGCGGCTCGGGTGCACGCCCGTTCGACTTCCCGTTCGAAGCGGGTCGCGCGGTCCGACGGACACTCATGGCGTCAGGAGCCTAGGCGGGTGATCCGCCCGGAAGGGGGCGAGAAGGGCGCGAGGGGCCGGGGAACCGCATGTCGGTTCATGTGGATAACACGTGAACAGCTCGTGACTTGAACTTTTCTTGCCACAACGGGGAGAAAAGTGTTGCGTTGTGGGGCAAAGTGGGGTAATCTGTTCTTCGTCGGGTTTGGACCGCTTTCCGACACACCTTCTTTGGCAACCGGGACAACGAATCACGCAAGAGGCCACTCGTGCTGATCTCCGGCAACTACGAGCACACGATAGACGCGAAGAACCGCCTGGCGGTTCCGGCGGACATTCGTGCTCGCTGGAGGCCCGAGGAGCAGGGGGCGGCGTGGTACTCGGTCCCGTGGACCGGGAACCTCCTTCGGCTGTATCCGGAGCGGGACTTTGAAACTCGGGCGAAGACCGGGTTTCTCTCGCTGACGCCCGATGATGATGAGAGCGATCTGCAGGCGACGCTGTTCGGGTTGTCCAAGCGGCTCGAGATCGATTCGGCGGGGCGGGTGATGCTGCCCGAGCAGCACATCAAGCTAGCCAAGCTTCCCCGCGAGGTGATCCTGGTGGGATGCGGTGATCGTCTGGAAGTTCGCGACCGGGCGGGCTGGAACGAGAGCCTGGAGAACCGGATCGCGCAGCTGCCCGAACTGCTCGCGAGGATCAGCGCGAAGAAGGAGCGGGGGAGGGGGTAGGAGAGGGGCTAGGGACTGGGGACCGGGGATCGGGGATCAGAGAATGCAGATCACAAATCTCAGATTTCAGATCTCAGACTTCAGAAGCTGAACACGGAACACGGAACACGGAACACGGAACACGGAACAGGGAACAGGGAACAGGGAACAGGGAAGGGGGAACGCGATCGGGTGTGGGTGGCGGATGGTGAATGGCTCGCGGACTGAGCGCATGGATGCGTTTGCTCCACTGGCCATTCACCACTCGGCACTCGCCGGATGGATCGGGTGCGGGTGATGGACTTCAGAGGGCGGAACGCAGAGGACGGCAGACAGAGAACGGCAGACAGAGAACGGAACGCAGAGAACGGAAGACAGAGAGATGAGTTTGCTCCGCGTCGCCTCGACGGGCGGCTCTGGGGATTGGGCCACGGATGGCCCGCGGATTGGTCGGTTTGTTTGACCGAAGGCCTGTTCGGACGGCTCGAAACCCACCACCTCCAGAGATCCGCCGATCCACCTCGGCGGGTTGAAGGGACAGGGCCGGTCGGGCAGGCGGATCATCGATGGCTCAGGGGTCTTCGAAAGGATTCGGAAGATCCCGGCGGGCTCGCAGAGAAGTGTTCGGCGCACGGATGCGTCCGGGCCAGGCAAGCGGCGTGAGTTCGCCGCCGGCTGATGCGAGAACCGTACGGGACGCCTCGGAGCGTCGGCTTCGCTTCGTGTTCCCACCCACGAAGCGCGTGTCCGGCCGGAGTCGCAGCCGGCCGGACGCTTTGTTTTTGGAGGAGGAAGGCGGTCGGGAGTCGGAAATAGCCAGTGGGGAGTAGCCAGTAGCCAATCGCCAGTTGGCGGACGTGTGGCGTGCGGCGGCCGACGATCGGCGTTTTGCATCGACCGACTGGCGACTGGCCACTCCCGACTCCCTTCTCCCGATTCCCGACTCGCGCTCCCCGTCTCGGCCGATAGAGTCACGTGCATCGTGGACCCGGTCGGAGCGCTCACCTGCAGGAAGCACAGTTCCATCTTGAGTTCGTGCAGTGGTCGTTCGGGCTGACCGGGCTGGCGTTCATGTTCGCGTTGGGGGGGATCGTCGGGTCGTTCATCAATGTGCTGGTGTACCGGCTGCCGCGCGGGCTGAACATTGTCAGGCCCGCCTCGGCGTGCCCGCATTGCGGGACGACGCTGACGTGGCGGGAGAACTTCCCGATCTTCGGGTGGATGTGGCTCGGCGGGAAGTGCCGGTTCTGCCGGTCGCGGGTGTCGGCCGAGTACCCGGCGGTTGAACTGTTCACGGCGGTGCTGTTCGCGCTGGTGTTTGTGCTTTGGTTCATGGAGCCATCACCGCTGCGGCTGATCGGGCTCCGCCCGGAGCTGTGGCGAGCGGACTTCGCGGCCGAGGGGCTTCGGCTGATGTGGCCGACGTTGCTGATCGTGCTCGTGCTGCTGGGGTCGCTGATCGCGGCGACGCTGATCGATGCCCGGACGTTTCATATCCCGCTGATCCTGCCGTGGATCGCCACCGCTGTGGCGTTCGTGGGCCATCCGGTGCACGCGGCGTGGATCGCGCACTTCCGGGGCGGGCTGAGGCTGGCACCGTTCACGTGGTCGATCCCGGTGCCGCCGACGGGCGGTTTGCTTGGCGGGGCGCTGGGGGGGATGGTCGGGATCGTGATCGCGGCAGTGCTGCTGCGGCTGAAGTGGCTGCCGCAGTCGTTTGCGGATTATCCGGAGTGGGAGGAACGCGTTCTGGCTCAGGAAGCGGCGGCGAGCAGCGCGGAGGCGGCCACGCAGGGATCCTCGGCGGCGGATTGGGCGACTGCGGAGGCCCGCCCGCCGCTGAAGCGGGTGCTGCTGCGGACGCTGCTGCTGACGGGCCCGGCGGTGACGCTGATGATGGTGGGGTTCGCGGTGGGGATGCCGCGGGACCTTGCAGCGCCGTGTGCCGGGATCGGCGCGACGATCGGGCTGCTGGTGGGCATGATGCTGCGTCGCATGGTGGCGGCGGACGAGCCGGGCGATGGGTCGGACGAGCCGGTGTGGACGCACTACCCGCATGCCCGGCGGGAGATGGTGAAGGAGATCATCTACCTGCTGCCGTGCGTGGTGCTCGGGGCGCTGGGGTGGTGGCTCTGCCGCGAGCCGGGG
>JBIPMO010000319.1:0-3423 GCA_044369085.1 Phycisphaerales bacterium | reverse complement strand
CCAGGACCCGCATCATCTTCGTCTCGGGGGTGGTGAACCCCGAAGAGGTCGAGAAGCTCAAGCGGGCCGGCGCGGACGACTTCATCCGCAAGCCCTTCAACATCGAGAAGCTGATCGCGCGGCTGGCGGAGCTGGTGTCGCAGTAACTCGATTCAGCCCGCCGGCGGCGCTCCCCGAGAGGAAATGTCGATGTCCGTCGCTGTTGACAACGGGGCCGATTCTCGGCTGGAGCTGATCTTTCAGCAGATCGCCGCGTTGCCGACCCTGCCATCCGTGGCGGTACGCATCATGGCCGCGGGCGATTCGGGGGACATCGACCTGCGCGACCTCGCGCGCCTGATCGAGGGGGATCCCGCGATCTCGGCCAAGGTGCTCGCCCTGTGCCGCCGGGCCGATCTGGGCGTTTCAGGGCGCATCACAACCATCGAACGAGCGGTGGTCATGCTCGGCCTGGATGCGGTCCGAGCGGCGGTGCTCAGCGTCGCGGTGCACGGGGTGTTCGAGCAGGCGCAGGAGCGCGAGCCATCGCGCGGCGAGCGCGGCGCCGGGGCTTCGGATTTCGATCGCGCCGAGCTGTGGCGGCACGCACTGGCCGTCGCGTGCGCCGCGGAGATGCTCGCGCAGGGCAACGGCGCGGCCATCAAGCCCTTCTCGCCGCAGGAGGCCTTCCTCGCCGGTCTGCTCCACGACCTGGGGAAACTGGCGCTGGACGCCGTCCTGCCCCAGACCTATGCGCGGGTCGCCGACACCGCGTCGGCCCGGCAACTGAACGTCGCCGAGGTCGAGCGCCGCGTGATCGGGATCGACCATCACACCGCGGGCAAGCGACTCGCCGAGCACTGGGGTCTGCCGCACTCGCTGCAGGATGTGATGTGGCTGCACGGGCAGGACCCGCAGACCTTGCCCGATGTGCCGCACCGGATGCTGATTTGCATCGTGACCGCGGCGGACGAGCTGGCTCGGGCACTGCACCTGGGCTGGTCGGGCAACTTCACGCCCGTCGATGACCCTCGCGCATGCTGCGAGCGCCAGGGGCTCACGCTGGAGCGCGGAGAGTGGGAAGTTCGGCTCTCGGAAATGGTGTCGCGACGCTCGGCCGACCTCGGGCTGTCCGAAGGGACGACGGAGCAGACGCTGCTGCGCTGTCTGGTTCGCGCGAACACGCGGCTGGGGCGGTTGAGCGGGATGGTCGACGAGCGGGCCCGGGCGGGCTCGCGCGGGGCCGCCGCTCTCACGCATCTCTCGAACTTCTACGCCCGGTCCGCCGGTGCCTCGGGGCTGGTTGGCGCGATGGAATCCGTTGGGCGCTCCGCCATCGAAGCCCTCGGTGCCGGGCCGCTGGTGCTCGTCATGCAGACACGCGACGGGGCGGCCTGGTCGCTGCACAGGATCGATGGCGAAGGCAAGCCCGCCGAGCACATGACCTTTCCTCCGCCCGCAGCCAGACCGCGCCTGGCGGACCTGATGTCAGACGGCGAGGACAGCACGGCACGGGCTGCGGCTCTATCGATGCTGGCGGAGAAGGCCGCGGTGCTCGTCACGGCCGAGGATTTCCGGCTGCTGCCGATGTCGGGGGGCAACGGTCTTTCAGCGGCAATCCTGCACGATCGCGCCGATGCCCACGCGGCACTGAGCGAGAACGGCGTGCGAGCGCTCGGAGCGGCCTGGGGAGCGGCGCTGGCATCGGCGGCCAAGCACGAGGGCGCTCGGAGGCTCGGCGAGAACCTGGCCGAGGCCAACCGCCGGCTGACCGAAGCGCAGAACCGCCTGGTCGAGACGCAGTCGATGGCCCGTCTCGGGCAGATGACGGCCGGCGCGGCCCACGAGATGAACAACCCGCTCGCGATCATCAGCGGGCAGTGCCAGCTCGTGGCATCGCGAGCGAGCGATGCGGACCTCAAGAAATCGATGGACACGGTGGTGTCGGCGGCCGAGCGGCTCTCGGACCTGATCTCGAGCCTGCACCTGTTCGCCGAAGCGCCGGAGCCTCGGCGCGAAGCGACGGCGGTCGGGGCGCTCCTGCAGGCGAGCGCCGATGAGGCGCTCGCTCGGATCGAGGGCGAAGGTACGAGAACTCCCGCGGGTGCGGGTGATGGTGCCGCGCCGGGCCACCAGCCCGGATCGTCGGTCGCGGAAACATCCCCTGCGCGGGTGAAGGTGGTCACCGCTCCTGAAGCGGCGGCGGCGCTCTTGGACCCGCGCCAAATCTCCCAAGCCGTTACAGAGGTGATCCTCAACGCACTTCAATCGGGCCCGAAGTCGGCCATCGAAGTCCGGGCTCAGATCGATCCTCTGGATGACCGACTCATCGTTTCGGTCATCGACGACGGAGTCGGGATGACCGCCCAGGCGCTGCGGCACGCATCGGACCCGTTCTTCTCCGAACGGGCGGCGGGGCGGGGCGTGGGCCTGGGACTGACGCGAGCACGCCGGCTCGTGGAACTCCACGGCGGCGAGCTGGTGCTGGAGAGCACCCAGGGAAAGGGGACTCACGTCCGGATATCGCTCCCCGGTTGGAGGGTTTCGGGAGCGGCTGATCGGGCGCGGGCGGCGTGACCGAATCAATGTGTTCGTCTCAGGAGTCCCAGATGGGCAAGCGCAAGCCAGGACATGACCAGGGGAGCGGCGGTTCGGCCAAGGGACCGGTGCCCGGGAGCATCGCCCGCGCATCGACGCCCCGCGTGCTCGCGGTCGAGCCCGAGGCCGCGATCCGCAAGCAGATCAGCGCCGCCCTGTCGGGGCTGAACGTCATCTGCGACGTCGCCGCGACCATCGCCGAGGGGCGCAAGGCCATGGAATCAGGCGAGTACGACGTGGTGCTGATCGATGAGAAGCAGCGCGATGGCTGCGGCCTCGAAGTGCTGCGCGAGATCGTCAAGCTGGACCAATCGACCCGCGTGATCGTCACCAGCAGCCGAGCGGAGCTGGGCGGAGCGGTCGAGGCCATGCGCTGCGGTGCTATCGACTTCATCGCCATGCCCGTCAAGGGAGCCGAGATCGCGCGGCGCGTCGAGAGTGCGCTGTCGGCCGTGCGCCGTCTGCGCGATGAGCGCCGCCGCGTGGAGCGTCTCAAGCGCCTCTGCAAGCGCCTGAACATCGAACGCCAGGAAGTCTCCAAGCAGGTCGATTCGCTCTGCGAGGACCTGGTCACCGCGTACCAGGAGCTGGCCGACCAGATGGGACAGGTGTCGCTCGCGAGCGAGTTCGCCTCGATGGTCCGGCAGGAGCTGGATGTCGAGAACCTCCTGCGCTCGACGCTGGAGTACATGCTCACGCGCAGCGGGCCCACCAACGCTGCGGTCTTCCTGCCCACCGGGCAGCAGGATTTCAACCTGGGCGCGTACGTCAACTATGACCTGCCCAAGGAGACGGCCGATGTCCTGCTCGACCACCTGGCCGATTCGCTGGCCCCGAGGCTGCAAC
>JBIPMO010000318.1:0-3430 GCA_044369085.1 Phycisphaerales bacterium | reverse complement strand
GACCTCGCCGCGCACGACACCCTGGATATCGGTCACGAATCGCCGCGGGGAGAACTTCACTTCGCGGCAGAGGATGTACAGGTCATCGCCCGGGACGACCTGACCTCGGAACGAGGTGTTCTCGATGCGTGTAAAGCCCGCGAACAGCTCGATCTCGGTTCGGCGGTAGTACATGAACGAGGCGAGCTGGGCCCCGGCCTCGATCATGAGCACACCGGGCATGATGGGCTTGCCCGGGATGTGGCCGGCGCACCAGAACTCATCATCGCGGACACGCTTGAGGGCCACCCCGCGGCTGAGCTCATCGTTGAGCCAGACGACGGCGTCGAGCTGGGCCATGTGACCGCGGTGCGGCAGCCAGCGCGCGATCTCCTCGCGGTCCATCGCTACGCCGCGCAGATCGATCTGCGACATGTCCAGGATCGGTTCGACGGCCATGGGGCTGATGTTCGCTTCTTCGGCACCAGCGTGGGGGTCAGGCTTCCTTGGTGTCGCGGAGTTCGAGGCACTTCTCGCGGATCACCTGGGCGGCGTTCTTGACGTCCTGCATCTGCTTGCGGACGCGGGTCTGGGCGGCCTTGTTCCCGCCCTCGGCCTTCTTGATGTCGTCTTCGATCTCGTGGACCAGCTGCTTGAGTTGCTCGTATTCCTGCACGGGAAGCTCCGCGTGTGAGAGGTGGCGATGCGAGGCCCGGGGGCACTGCCCGGGCTGGGGGAACCATCTTCTACGAATCCGGGAGTTTGGCAAGTTCGATGGGAGGGATCTGTCCGGGATCCACACGCCGTGCCGCGCCGATTGGGGCGGTTCACAGGCTCTGCGAACCGGGGCCGATGCAGATGGCGTTCTTGCCCAGACGCTTGGATTCGAGCACCAGCCGATCGGCGTGGGCCACCAGTGCCTGGGCATCGGCTGCGTCCCAGGGGTAGGTGGCCATGCCGCCGGAGATCGTGAGCCGGCCGGGCGCGCCCGAACCGAGCTTGGGGAAGCTGGCGCTCTCGATCTGCTTCTGGAATCGGCGAGCGACATCGAGGATCGAGGATGGGTGCCGCGACCGCGGGTCGCGCGGGCCCTGGGGCTCGTCGAAGATGACCGCGAACTCGTCGCCGCCGATGCGGCACACGCGGTCGCTGGGGCGGATGACCGAGTTCAGCAGGCGTACGGTCTCGCGGAGGATGTCATCGCCCGCGGGGTGGCCCCAGCGGTCGTTGTAGTTCTTGAAGTTGTCGATATCAAAGAGCAGGATCGACACATCACGCCGCTTGACGCGGGCTCCGGCGAGGGCCGAACCGAGGAAGCGGTCGAAGTAGCGGCGATTCCACGCGCCGGTGAGGGGGTCGGTGAACGCGGCGTGCTTGAGCGTGGCGTGCTGCTCGCGGAGCGCCAGCCACGAACCCAGCCACGCGGCGCCGTCGTCGAGGCCGCGCGCTGCCGAGGCCGGGCCCAGAATGAACGCGAAGGTTCGCTCGCGGTGCGCCACGCGGGCGATGTGCTGACCGGGCGCCGGGCGCGGCGGGGACACGTCGTCGCCCAGTGATGGAACAAAGTCGAGATGCACGCCCGGCAGCGATCTCCGCAGGTGGTCGAGGGCCGGGCCGAGCACATCGCCGCTGGTGAGCATCGCCTCGACCACTGCCCGCTCGCCCGCGAGGTCGGGCGCGTGGGCGGGCTCGGTCGCCGAGGTGATCGGCGCGGCCGAACCGGTGGGAGAAATGCTGGGGGGAGGGAAGCTGGCGGGGGTGAAACCGGGCGCTGCGGGCCTGGGCTTGGACCGGGGGAAATCCGGTGAAGCGAGCGTCGCGGCGGTGGCCGCGGGGGTCGGCGCGGCGATGGCCCGCCGGATGGCCGCGGCATCGACATCCATCCACACTTCAAAGTCAAAGCACGCCGCGGCCGCGGGGTCAAAGGCCGCTCCGGTGCGGAGCAGGCCCAGGCGTGCTGAGGGGTTCACGCGCCGCGCGGCGGCCACAAACTCGCTCGCGGCGCTCGCATCCAGCGATGACGATGCCGACACGAGCACGGCGGGCGCTTCGGGTGTGATCAGTCCATCGGCGAGCAGGCCCAGCGCTTCGAAGGTGGTCCGGACCGAGCGCACATCGGCACCCTGGTCGGCCACAAGCCGGGCCGGCGCCGACGAACCGACCACCACGATGCGCCATCGTCCGGATGACTCGGGGCTTTCTGGTTGTGCTTCCGCGGTGTTGGGCATGGAGGTGCGGTGATCAACGGGGCAACGCGCATCCGCGACGAGGCCGCGCGGGCGGCTCAGGATCGGGGGCGCGGTGTGTTCTCTTCCTCGGGGGCCAGCAACATCGCCAGCTCCTCCTCTGTCAGTTCCGAAGCGGCGGGCGTGTGGACGCGGACCTGGGCGGTGTCGGCCAGGCTCGGAGGTGCGGGTGAGATGTCATCCTCATCACCCACGTCGCCCGCCAATCGCAGCATCACCGGGAGGTTCGCCGGGGTGATCGGTGAGCCAGCCTGCGCGTGTGCATGCGCCGCCGATTGGGCCGATGCAGCACGCTGGGCTCGCGGCTTGGGCTCGGCGTGAGCGGGGGCGACTTCGCATGGTGTCCAGGCGGTGAGCCTGGGGGTTGGTTCCTTGGTGTACTGCCAGAAGACGGCGCTGGGGGCGTGGCTCGCGGCGGCATCGACGAGCGCCGGTGCCTCGGGCATGCGCTCGGGCTCGACGAAGACGATGATGAACGGGTCGCGGGCTTCGCCAGATCGACGGCGGCGCTCATGGAGCAGGGCCTCGGCCATGGCATCGTGGACACCCCGGCAGCGGACGATGTCGACGCCGCGCCGCAAAAGAGCCTCTTCGAGCTCGTAGAGCCTGGGCGAAGAATCGACGTTTGCGGCGGCCCCCGCCCCGGCCCCCGGGATCAGCAGGGCGCACGTCGCACGCCACCCAACTGGTTGTTGAGGCGAGCGCGGCGCTTGTGTCATCTCTTGAGTCTACAGTGCGTTTCGGCACGGTGCGGGAAGATGCCTGCGATATCGCAAGGGCATTTTGCTTAGCGCCCGGTTATTCCGACCAGCCCTTCCGCCACGCGCCGCGCCCCATCCGCTGATCCCAGCGATTCAAGGGCTTTTCGCATGATTTCAAGTCGCGAGCGATCGGTGAGCAGCCCCGCCAGAGTTTCCCCCGCGTGAGACAGATTCTCCTCCGCATTCACCAAGTCATCCACAATCACTGCACCACCCACCTTTACAATTGGACCAGCGTTCACCTTCTGGTGTTGGTCGCGGTGGTAGGGGTAGGGGAGGAAAAGCGCGGGAACTTTGTTTGCCCAAACTTCGGCGACCGCTCCGGCGCCGCTGCGGCCGACAACGAGGTTCGCGGCACCCCATGCAGCGCCCATCGTCTTGATGAAGGGCATGACGCGAGCTGAGATGCCCGCGCGCTCGTAGGCCCGCGTGAGTTCCGCTTCG
>JBIPMO010000086.1:0-11238 GCA_044369085.1 Phycisphaerales bacterium | reverse complement strand
CGGGGCGATCGAACTGGCGCTTTCCAAGCCCATCGGGCGTCTGCGCCTCTTCCTGACCAAGTATGCCGCCGGGCTGCTTTTCGTGCTGCTGCAGGTGGGGTTGTTCACCGGCGCAAGCTTTCTGGTGATCGGGCTGCGTGGCGGCTCGTGGGAGCCGCGGATCCTGCTCGCTATCCCCATCGTGGTGCTGGTTTTCTCGTACCTCTACAGCGTGCTGGTGCTGGTGGGCGTGATGTGGCGCTCGACCATCGCGGCTCTGCTCGTCACGCTGCTGGTCTGGTTCCTGATCTTCCTGATCAACACCGCCGACACCACGCTGCTCGCCATCCGAACACAGACCCAGGTCAGGGTCGAGGCACAGGGCAGGCAGGTCGACGAGCTGCGGGCCAAGGTCAAGGAACTGGACACCAAGGCCGCTGCGCCGGCGGGATCCGCAAAAGAGGACTCCGCCGCGCCCGCGCCAGAACGCCCGACCGAGGGCGGGCTTCTCGCCGGGCTGAAGTACGGTCTCGAGCAAGCCGCCGACGCGGCCCAGAAGCAGGCTGACCCGGCGACCGAGATCAAGGAAGCGCAGCGCAAGCTCGACTCCCGCCAGAAGCGACTGGAGGAAGTCAGCCGCACCCGCGATTCGCTCGTCAAATGGCACAACATCGCCGTGGGCATCAAGACCATGCTCCCCAAGACGACCGAGACCACCGCGCTGATGGAGCGATACGTCGTGGACAAGTCGGGCCTCCGGCAGCTCCGGGCCGAAGGTGGCGGCGGCGGGCCGGGGGATCAGCCCGTCCGCGTGGAAGTCGATGACCCAGATGCCCCCCCGATGCCCGACGGGCGGGTGATGGCCGAACGCATGGAGAAGCAGCTCGAAAGCCGCACCGAGTGGTGGATCATCGGCACATCCCTGGGCTTCGAGTGCGTCATGATCGCGCTGGGCGCGTGGATCTTCTGCCGGCGCGAGTTCTAACCAGCGACCTCATCGGTCCCGGCCGGCGATTCGCTGCGAAACATCACGGCCTGTCCTTGG
The DNA here is from genome assembly GCA_044369085.1 of Phycisphaerales bacterium. Classification (GTDB taxonomy): domain Bacteria; phylum Planctomycetota; class Phycisphaerae; order Phycisphaerales; family UBA1924; genus JAEUIV01. Next base: position 10,214 of record JBIPMO010000086.1, on the reverse strand, counting down.
GCTCCGTCAGCCACCCCAGCACCCAGAACATCAGCAGCAGCCCGACCGCGATCACGCTGCACACGACCCAGAAGATGATGTAGCCGTAGTTCCATCCGAGCTCGGGCATGTTGAGCGGCCTGTCGGTGTGGAAGTTCATGCCGTAGACCCCCGCCAGGAACGTCAGCGGGATGAAGATCGTGCTGATGATCGTCAGCACCTTCATCACCTGATTGAGCTTGTGGCTGACCGACCAGAGGTAGACATCCATCAGGTCGGCGCACAGCTCGCGATCGGTCTCGACAAAGTCCAGGATCTGGATCGAATGGTCCACGCAGTCGCGGAGGAACATCCGCGTCTCATGGGCGATGTAGGGGCTCTCATCGCGCACCAGCACGTTGAGGGCCTCGCGCAGCGGCCACGCGGCCCGGCGGAGCGTGAACAGGTCGCGCTTGATCCCGTGCAGCTTGGTCACATCGTTCTGACGCGGGCAGGCCAGCAGCGACGGCTCGAGGTTCTCGAGCTGCTCGCCGATGCACTCCACGATCGGAAAGTAGGAGTCCACGGTCGCATCCAGCAGCGCGTACGCCAGGTAATCGGGCCCCAGCTTGCGGAAGCGGCCATCCTTGATGCGGATGCGCTCGCGCACCGCGCCGAAGCAGTCGCCGCCGCGCTCCTGGAAGCTCAGCACGAAGTTCTTGCCCAGGAACAGGCTGAACTGCTCGTGTTCCAGGTGGTCGGTGAAGCTCATCTCGCGGGCGACGATGAACAGATGCTGGTCGTACGGGTCGACCTTCGGGCGCTGGTGGGTGTTGACGACATCCTCCATCGCGAGCGGGTGCAGCCCGAAGATCTCCCCCAGTTCCTTGATGACCGCGATGTCTCCGAGGCCGTCGACGTTGACCCAAACCACCGGGTGCTGCAGCAGCAGCTCGCGGCACTCGCTCGGGGTCGAGAGCGTGCGCTCGACCAGGTGGTCGGGCCCGTACGCCATCGCGCGGAGCACCGGCTTCGGAGCCTCGGGGTCGGGCATCAGGGTGCCCGGCGCGGCCCCGGGCTGGCTGCGTCGGCGGATGCGTGGGCCGCGGAGGAGCGTGCGCAGGATGGCGCGGCGGCGTCTCATCGCGCTTCATTCTGCCGCGCGGCGGGCGGTGCGTCATCCTGCGCCGGCCGTTCGCCGTGGGAGGTCCGATAGGCGTCGTCGGCCTTCTCAAGCTTCTCCCCCAGCCCGACCAGCGCCGCTGCGCGGCGACGCATGTCCTCGGCCTGCTTCTTCAGATTCTTCAGCCAGCGTGCCGCCCAGACGAACTCGGTCGCCAGCAGCATCAGCCCGCCGATCGCCACCACGATCCCGAACGGGCCGGGGAGGAAGAAGATCGGGACCGCCGCGATCAGGATCGTCACGCCGATCACGAAGATCACGATCCGCTTGGATCGGCGCCACGCGTATTCCGCCGCATCGGCCAGGTCCGCGACGGGCGAGGGCCTGGCCAGTTCGGCCGCCAGCGCCTCGCTGCGATTCTTGAGCATCGAGGCCCCGATCCCGGCCCCCAGCAGCCCGGCGATCACCCCCAGCGATACCACCGGGTTGATCGGGTACACCTCCGAAACCAGCATCTTCACGCCGACGTAGAACAGAACGAAGACCAGCGACAGCTTGAGGTAGCGGAACTTGTCGATCACCGCCGCGAGCGCGAAGTACAGCGACCGCAGCCCCAGGATCGCGAACACGTTGGAGGTGAACACCAGGAACGGGTCGCGCGTGATCGCAAAGATCGCCGGGATCGAATCGACCGCGAAAAGGATGTCCGTCGTCTCCACCACCAGCAGGACCAGCAGCATGGGCGTCGCCAGCCGCTTTCCGAGCCCGTCGCGGATGAAGAACGCCGTCCCGTGGTACTCGCGCGTGAACGGGAACCATTTCACCGCGGTGCGGACGATGAAGTTCTTCTCAAGGTCGACCTCGGCATCCTTCGACAGCAGCATCTTCAGAGCCGTGAGGATCAGGATGCCGCCGAAGACGTAGATCATCCAGTGGAACGCGTGGATCAGCGCCGCGCCCACGCCGATCAGGGCGCCACGGAAGACCAGCGCCCCCATGATGCCCCAGAAGAGCACCCGGTGCTGGTAGGGCTTGGGCACGCCGAAGTACGTGAAGATCACGCTGATGACAAAGATGTTGTCCATCGACAGCGCGTACTCGACCAGCCAGCCCGTCAGGTACTTGATGGTGGCCTGCCTGCCGGTCAGCGGAGTATCGCCGTCGAAGGCGTGAACCCCCACCCCCATCCACTGGTTCTCGTAGAAAAGGTAGATCACCGCCGCGAAGGCCAGCGCCAGCGCCACGCACCCGCCCGTCATCGCCAGCGCGTGGCGGACCGTGGGCTCCGTGTTCTTGCGGTTGAGCACGCCCAGGTCGATCCAGAGCATGACCAAGACGAAAGTGATGAAGCCGATCCAGACGTAGAGCATGGTGGTCTCGCGCGGTGCGGGGATGGTACACGCCCGCGCGCTGGCCGCTTCAAGCCCGAGCGAACTCGCGGCGCGGGGCGCCGCCCGCCGGGCCGTTCTCGCCGCCCTGAACGCTCGCCTGCCCGCCCGCCCAGCGACGCTCGTTACGGGCGGTCTCGATCGCCTTGCCACCGCGGACATGCACCGCGTCGGCCCCGACCAGGTTGCCCAGGTACCGCAGCAGCTCATCGGTCGGTGTGATCGTCCGCCCGGATTCGAGCGTGAACCGTTTGCCGCCGCTGCGGATGATGACGATCAGGGGCACACTCGCCGTCCCGCGTTCGGCCGGACGCTGGATGTGCGACTTGATCAGCCCCGACACCTGGTCGAGCGCCCCCTTGGTGGCACCTTCCTCGCCAGCGACCTGCGTGAACTCCACGAACATCTTCGTTGCGAGGTACATCGGCGCCTTCTCGACGGGGATGACGCGCTCGACGATCAACTGCGGGTCGCCGCGCGACTTGTCGACCTTGCCCACCAGGAACACCACCGCGTCGTTCATCAGCGCCGAACCGAACTCGGCGTAGGCATCGGTGAAAAGCACCGCCTCCATGGTGCCGCCGTGGTCCTCGAACGTCACGATCGCCATCCGCTGCCCGGCCGATTTGCCGTTCTTGGTCACGATGGGCCGCACGCTCTTGACGAGCCCGCCCACGATCACGCGCTTGTCCTGGTCGAGTTCCTTGATGGTCGCGAGCGTGGCGTTGGCGAACTCCCCGAGCGCGCGGCCGTGCTGATCCAGCGGGTGGCTCGACACGTAGAACCCGAGCACCTCCTTCTCCTTCTGGAGCATGGTGTTCGTGTCCCACGGCCGCGCCTTGACGAGCGGAGGCTCCGCGGCCTTGGCGGTGGCGGCGCCCAGGCCGCCGCCTCCGAAAAGCCCGCCCTGCCCCGCCGCACGATCTTTCGCAAGCGACTGCCCGGCCGCGACCGCCGCATCGATGCTCGCGACCATGCTGGCACGCGCCTCGGTGCCATGAACGGCATCGAAGGCGCCGCAGGTCACCATGGCCTCGATCATGGCCTTGGTGGCCGTGCCGGGCGGCAGCCGCTCGCAGAAGTCAAACAGACTCTTGTAGGCGCCCGACTTCTTGCGCTCGGCCACGATCGCCTCGACCGCTCGCTCGCCCGCCCCCTTGAGCGCCCCGAGCCCGAAGCGCACGTGCCCGTGGAGCGCATCGATCGGCTCGCCCTCGTCGAAAACGACGGTGAAGTCCACATCGCTCTTGTTGATGTCGGGCGGGCGCACATCAACGCCAACCTTCCCATCGGTGAACACGGTCTTGCGGCAATCGTCCTTGTACTTGATCCAGTCATCAACCTTCTGGGCCTTGCTCTCGAAGGTCAGGAACGCCGCCATATACTGGTTGGGGAAGTAGGTCTTGAGCCACGCCGTCTGGTACGCCACGATCGCGTAGCCCGTCGAGTGGCTTTTGTTGAACCCGTAGCCCGCGAACTTCAGGATCATCTCGAATAGCTCTTCGGCCTGGGCCTTGCCGAGCCCCTGCTTCTGCGCCCCCTCGATGAACTTCTCGCGATTCTTCTCGATCTCCTTGGTCTTCTTCTTGCTGATCGCCTTGATGAGCGAGTACGCAGCGCGGAGCGGGATCCCGCCCAGCCCGTGCACGATCTGCATCACCTGCTCCTGATAGACCATCACCCCGTAGGTCTCGGCGGTGTACTGCTCGACGATCGCGTGAACCCTGGGCACCTCCTCCTGCCCGTGCTTGCGCCGGTTGTAGGAGGGGATCAGGTCCATCGGCCCCGGGCGGAAGAGCGCATTGGCCGCGATCAGGTCTTCGAGCCGGTCGGGCTTCATCTCGACCAGCAGTCGCCGCATGCCCCCGGATTCGAACTGGAACACGCCCGTCGTGTCGGCACGCCGGAACAGATCGAACACGCGCTGATCGTCGAACGCAAGCCGGTCCAGATCCAGCGGATCGACCTTGGGCGCGTTCGCCTGCGCTGCGGGGGGATCCTTGCCGATCGCTCGCCAGATCTCCGCTTCCGGCAGCGTCTGGCGGATCAGCTTCTTGGCCCGTTCGATGGTGCTGAGCGTGCGCAGCCCGAGGAAGTCCATCTTCAGCAGGCCGACCTTCTCGCACGTCGGCCCGTCCCACTGGGTCACCACGTCGTCGGAGCCGCTTTGCTTGTAGAGCGGGACGATCTCGTGCAGCGGTCGCGTGGCGACGATCACCCCCGCCGCGTGCACGCTCGCGTGCCGGGCCTGCCCTTCGAGCGTCTTCCCCGTGTCGAGCAGGCGCTTGACCACCGGGTCGCTCTCGTACATCTCGCGGAGCGCGGGCTCCTGCTCGATCGCCTGGTCGAGCGTGATGTTCAGCGTCTCGGGGATCAGCTTGGCGATGCGGTCCACATCCGGTAGCGGCATGCCGAACACGCGCCCGACATCGCGGATCGCGGCCTTGGCCTTGAGGGTCCCGAAGGTGATGATCTGCGCGACGTGCCCGTACTTCTTGCGCACGTAGTCGATCACCGAGGCCCGGCCGTCCTGGCACAGGTCGATATCGATATCGGGGTACTCGGATCGGTCCGGATCGGTGAAGCGCTCGAACAGCAGCCCGTAGCGCACCGGGCACGCGTTGGAGAGCCCCAGCGCATAGCCCACCATCGTGCCCACGCCCGATCCGCGAGCGATCGCGGGGATCCCGTTCCGCCGCGCCCACGACACGAAGTCCCACACGATCAGGAAGTACGCGCTGATGTTCTTGTCGGCCAGAATCTTCAGTTCGCGGTCCAGCCGCTCACGCAGCGCCGCCGATTCCTTCGCGTCGCCGGCTCGCGACCCGTAGCGCCACACGAACCCGCCCTCGCACAGCTCGCGCAGAGCCCGGTCGCACTCTTCCTTCAGCGCCGCTGCGGACAGGCTCTCCTTGGAAGCGTCGTATGGCTCCAGGCTGTAATCAGCGCAGTAATCGTTGAACCACTCCGTCAGGTTCCGCACCCCGTCCCACGCGCGGGGCCGGGCGGGCCTGACCACCTTCACCACCGGCGCGTGGTTGGCGAAGTTCATCTCGACATCGCAGCGCCCGGCGATCGCGACGGTGTTCGCGATCGCCTCCTGCCATCGGCCATCCTCATCGCTGCCCGCAAAGGCCTCTTCCATCTCGTCCGGGCTCTTGACGTAGACCTGCGGCGGATAGTGCATCCGGTCGGGATCATCCTTGGTCTTGCCCGTCGAGATGCAGATCAGCGAATCGTGGGCATCATGGTCCTCGGCTCGCAGGAAGTGCGCATCATTCGTCGCCACCACCGGCAGCGACAGCTCGCGAGCGAGGCGCAGCAGGTGCGGGTTGATCGCGTTCTGCTCGGGGATGTGCCGCTGAAGCTCGACGAAGAACCGCGGGCCCGTCCCCTCATCCGCGAAGGTCGTCGCGTGCCACCGGGCCGCTTCGAGCGCACGAAGGAAGTGCGCCCTGTCCTTGCTCTTCTCGAACTCCACGAGCGGGTACGCCAGCTCCGAACCCAGGTGCCCGCTGATCGCGATCAGCCCGGAGTTGTGCTTCTGCAGCAGCTCGCGGTCGATCCGAGGCTTGTAATAGAAGCCCGTCAGGAACGCCTCCGAGCACAACAGCAGCAGGTTGCGCCACCCCACGAGGTTCTCTACCAGCAGCACCAGGTGGTAGCCGCCATCGATGTTGCCGGTGTACGTCCGGTCGCGGCGGTCGCCCTGCGCCACGTACGCCTCGACACCCAGGATCGGCTTGATCCCCGCTTCCTTGGCCGCGGTGTAGAAGGCCATCGCCCCGAACAGGTTGCCGTGGTCCGTCACCGCGACGGCGGACATCCCCAGTTCCTTCACGCGGGCCACGAGCTTGTCGATGTGGTTCCCGCCATCGAGGAGTGAATACTCCGAGTGCAGGTGCAGGTGCACAAATGGACGGCGCTGCGGAGCAGCAGCCAGCCCGGGGGATACCAGATCTTGTGTTTCGGCGTACATGGGCCCCCTTCGGGTGGGGTGCGGATGGAGGACCACCAAGTGTAGCCGGTGCATGGATGCCCGGGCCCCGTTGTCAGGAGGTCCACCAGCGGTCCACGCGATTCACCGCGGTGCCCGATCTTCCATCACAAACTTCCAGACGAGCGCCGCGAGCGAAGCCCCCGCGATCGGCGCGACCCAATAGACCCAGTGCACATCCCAGTGCCCGCCAACGAGCGCCGGCCCGAACGACCGGCAGGGGTTCATCGATGCCCCCGTCAGCGGTCCGATCGCCAGGATGCACGCCGCGACGGTCAGCCCGATGGCAAACCCGCCGACCTTCGCATCCTTGCCCACACCACGCGGATCGACCGCGCTCCCCAGGATCACAATCATCAATGCAAAGGTCGCCAGCACCTCCAGAGCCACGAGTTTGAACAGCGCCGGAGCCGCCCCGCCCGCCGCCGCGGCGCTCAGCGACCCGAGCGTCGCCCCAAGATTGTGCCGGAGCACCGCATCCGCCGGGAAGACCCACCGCAGCATCGCCGCCGCCAGCACTGCGCCGATCAACTGCGCCATGATCAGCGCCATCGCTTTCCCCCAGGGCTGCTTCCCGATCAGGGCCAGCGCGATCGACACCGCCGGGTTGAACTGCCCGCCGCTGATGTGCATGAGCGCTGTGACCGTCACCGACAGCACCAGCGCGTGCGCCAGCGCCACATGCAGCACATCAAGCCCGTTCAGGATGGCAGCGCCGCCGAAGAACATGAGCGCAAAAGCGCCGAGGAACTCAGCGAAGACAGCGGCGAGGGGCTTGTTCATGCGGACCTCCAGTAATCAAATGTCGGCGATCCTACTCGGATGGTCCTTCGGTTGCCTGACTGCCTTGTGTTCCCGCTCTTCGGTACGGTCGAGGCGTCATTGACATCCCGGGGAGTTCGGGGTCGCTCTGGACCGCGGCGGGAACGCGACTGTGCAACCGATCATCGGCCCGCCTTCGCGGTCGACGACGCCGACCTCATCAAGTCGCGTGATGCGCGCGCGTTTGACTGCCTCATCGGAGTTTGCTTCCGGCCGATGTGGCAGCACATGATGCTTTGGCTCGATAGGGCCAACTGAGCCGAGCCGCAGCGCCGCGCCTCAGGCCGGCCGCGGGCTCGTGTCCGTTCCGTAATCGCTGTAGTCCCCGTACTCGTCGTACCCCGCCTCGGCCGCGAGGGCCGCCGACTCGGTCAGGTCCGCGGATTGGGCCGCGGGTTCGGCCCAGTCGGCCTCGTGCTTGCGCTCGTCCGCGGCCGCGAGCAGCCAGCGCCCCATGCCGCAGAACAGCATCATGAACACCAGCGAGGTGGAGACCCGCGACACCACGTAGCCCTCGAACAGCGACCCCGCGAAGTACATCGCGTTGAAACCGATGAAGAGGTCCGCCAGCCGCTTCTCCGCCGGCGCGAGCCACCGTTTGGCCACCAGCACCTTGAGGCACAGCACCACGCTGAGGAACAAAAGAGCGACCAGCAGCAGCCCCATGCCGATCCCGTACGTCGCGAGCCCGTAGAGGTACGAGTTCTCCGAGAAGCGTGTCTCAAGACGGCTGCCGGTCCCGAAAATCGGGCTTTCCAGGAACTGCTCCCACAGCCCGACCCACGCGACGGTCCGTGTGTCGCCGCGCTCTGTGAACGCTCGCACGCCCAGGCTCGCCCCGAGGGTGTTGGTGATGTAATCAAACGCCACGGCAAACAGCATCGCCGCGATCGGCAGGAACAGGATCGTCCGGCCCACCCGCGCGTACAGAATCGCCGCCACACCGATCCCGGCCATGCCCAGCCCGGTCCGCGAACCCGTCCAGAGCAGGCACACCGCGCTGGCCGCCGCCGCCGCAACCCACAGCGGGCGGAAGCGCAGGAGCCGGTCGTTGATCGACAGGAACGTGCACACCGCCGTTGTGACCGCCAGGAACGACGCCGCGTGCTGCGGGTTCGACAGCATCCCCTGGAAACGCCCCGACCCGCCCGGGTACAGAACCCAAGGCCTGATCCCCATCTGCACAGCACAGATCCCCAGCCACGCCATCACCGCCAGTGCCACGAAGCGCAGCAGGAACATGAACTCATCCGCGCTGTCGTACATGCCGGGCAGGATCAGCACCAGCGGCATGATCGTCAGCAGCGCAAACGCCATCGTCTGAAGCCCGCCGACCGCATCGCCGGCGCCCAGGATCTGGGCGATTCCGGCGTACATGCCGATCACCAGCATCATGACCCCTTGCCCGGAAACGCGGTTGGCCCGCACCCGGGGAAGGTGGAACACCATGGCCACCAGCATCATCGCGCCGCACGCGGCGTAGATCTCTGAACGTCGGATCTGCAGCGGCATGATCCACGACGCGATCGGATTGCCCAGCCAGTCGACGGGCAGGCCGATCGCCGAGAAAAGAAGCATGCCCGCGAACACGACCGCCGCCGCCTTGAGCCGGGAGATCACCAGCAGACCGACCACCGCGGCGATCGCTCCGAGCACCGCGAGGATTTGAAGAGACAACCCGCCCATGCGTCCGAGAACCCTCAGCGGCGAGTCGGGGCAGCCGCCCGACCTGTGCGCACCGGATCCTATCGGGCCGAACCACCCAAAGGTTCGATCAAACTCGCTGATCGGAGATTGTCAGGGTCCGTCGTCCGCACGCGGCTTCACAATCGGCACATCCACCACCATTACCACCGGCCTGTGATCGGATCGAAACCGCGGCCCGACCACCATGCTCCGCACCACAGCGCCCCCGCCCGTGAACACCCGGTCGATCGGCAAGCTCAACCACGATGGCATGCTCGCGGGCCATGTGCCCGCGTTCCATACAGGAGACCAGCCCGACATCCCGCTCAGGCGAGCCAGTGTCCGATGCACCCGCCCTTGAACGGTGCTGTTGAAGTCCCCCGACACGATCACCGGGAGGCCTGATCGCTCCATCCAATCGCGCAGGATCGGGCCGTCTCGTTCCACCACCTCCAGCGAGTTACCCCAGCTCCTGGGCGTCCGCGGAGAGGGTGGGTGCATCCCGGTGAACAAAAAGGCACCCGCCAAGGAACCATCACCCACGCGCACGAGCAGGCTCCGCCGACCGACAAACGAGAAAGTCACCTTGTCGGAATACTCGACGAGCGGGCTCACTTCCGCGGGCAATCGGCTGAGCAGGATGATCGGCCACTCCAGCCCGGGCTGCGGCTCGACGTACGAAGGATACTCGCGCGTCAGGTACGGGTAATCACGCCTCCAGCCCCACGGCGGGTCGATGATTGCCACCAGATCCGCCTCCTGGTCACGCAGCCATGACATGAACTCGTTGTCGTTGCGGCTGTGCTCGCCGTACGCGTTGTATTGCACGAGCTTGAGCCGCACGAAGCCGGCGGGAACGACAGCGGATGCAACCGGCGCGGTCGCATCGGATCGGGCGATCAGCGGGATCGCCAGCGCTGCCGCCAGCGTCACCCCAGCGCTCGGCCAGCGTCGCAGCCCTGCGAGCCCGAGCCCGATCGCTCCCAGACCGACCGCAGCCGACACCAGGAAGTGCGAAGCCAGGTCAAGCCAGTAAGGTCGGCCAGTCCACCACGTCAACGCGAGCAAGGCGAGCAATCCAGCCATCCACACCGCGAGCGACGCGCGCGGCAGCGCACGGCCTCTCGCCGCGGGCGATGCCGCTCGGGCGGGCCGAGTATCTCCGGATTGATCGGGGGGAATGCTCATGCTCGACACGCGAACTCCGGTGCGATCCTATCCTCATGAGCATGGAACGCAC
>JBIPMO010000371.1:0-2742 GCA_044369085.1 Phycisphaerales bacterium | reverse complement strand
CACGGTGGTGCTGTCCCATTCGGCGGCGGTCATCTGGCAGGAGACAAATCGCTCCCAGATCAGGCTGTAGATCTTCCACTGGTCGGGGTCGAGCTTGCCCTTGAGACGGTCGGGGGTGTACTCGACGTTGGTCGGGCGGATGGCCTCGTGGGCTTCCTGCGCCGCCTTGTTCGACGATGAGAAGAAGTTGGGCTTCTCGGGCAGGTACTTGTCGCCGAAGGTCTTGCCGATGTACCCGCGAGCCATGTTCAGCGCATCGCCCGACAGGTGCGTCGAGTCAGTACGCATGTAGGTGATGAGGCCGACAGCGCCCTCGCCCGGGATCTCGACACCTTCGTACAGGCGCTGCGCGGCCCGCATGGTGCGCTGGGCGCCGAAGCCGAGCCGGTTGCTCGCGGCCTGCTGCAGGGTGCTCGTGATGAACGGCGCCCCCGGGCGGCTGCGGGTCCGCTTGGTCTCGATCGACTTGACGGCCCACTTCACCGACGGGTCGGCATCGCCCGTGATGGTGCGGACGAAGCGCGCTGGCCCCTTGCCCGCCTCGTCTTCGGTGAGCGCGGTCTTGATGTTCCGCAGGCCAGCAAGTGCGGCGATGCGTGATGCATCGGGCGACAAGTCCTTGTACGCGGCGCGGGCCGGGGTTTCGCCCGTGGCCTTGGCCCCCTTGCCCTGCGCGATATCGAGGATTGCCTGGGCCGACAGCCCGGGCTGCGAAACATCCGGCGGCTTGCCGCCAACCTCGACCAGTTCCGCCTTGATGGCCTTGCGCTCGGCCATCCAGCCGTTCTGGGCCTTGATGGTGGGCGTGTTGCCCTTCTCGTCCTTGGCGCTGATGAATCGCGTCCACTCGCCCGCGAGCTTCGAGGCCGAAGCGGGGTCGAGCGCGAAGCGGGCGCTGAGTTCCCAGTGCTCATCGGGGACGAAGGCGCGAATCTCGCGCTCGCGGTCGACGATCAGCCGCACCGCGATGGACTGAACCCGGCCCGCCGAAAGCCCGCCCGCGACCTTCTTCCAGAGCAGCGGCGAGACCTGATAGCCCACGATGCGGTCGAGGATGCGCCGCGCCTGCTGGGCGTACACGCGGTCGATGTTGATCGGGTGCGGGTTGCTGAAAGCGCGGTTGATCTCTTCCTTGGTGATGGCGGCGAACATCACGCGCTTGGCCCGCTGGGGGTCGATGCCGAGCTCATCGGCGATGTGCCAGGCGATCGCCTCGCCCTCGCGGTCCAAGTCGGTCGCGAACCAGATCTCATCCGCCTGCTTGGCCAGACGCTTGAGCTTGGACATGACCGTGGTCTTGCCGGGCAGGATCTCGTACGAGGGGTTGAAGCGGTTGTCGAGGTCGATGCCCGGGACCGGGCGCTTGTCGCCCTTGGGGTTTTTGCTGGGCAGGTCGCGGACATGACCGACCGATGCCTCGACGACGTAGTCGGCGCCGAGGTACTTGTTGATGGTCTTGGCCTTGGCGGGCGACTCGACGATCACGAGCTTCTTGCCCGCGGCCGAACGGGCCGGTCCCTCGGGGAACGGCGTCCGCGTTGCACCACGCGATGATCCGCCCGATTTCCCGCCGTTGGCGGATGATTTGGATGTGGTGGGCCGCTTGGCCATGCGATCTCGGGTCCTCTCAGCTTGTCGATCCTTGGCGAATCTGTCCCCGGCGATTCCGGGCGAGGTAACCAGCAGATCAGCCCGGTTGTTCCCCACCCCGATTCCAGCCGAACGGCGGGGAGTGGAGGAACCCTCGGGCCGATTGTCAAGTCGGCTCGGAAATGATAGGGCAATGTTTGGGCTTCCGGCGCTGGGTCATCACCCTGCTCTTCGGTTCGCGCACTGGCGTGACCGCACTCGCGCACGTAAATCCCTACTTGATCAGACTTTGGATCTGATCCAACGGCCAGGATCCGCCCCCAGGAATCCAGAGCGCCCCCGGCACCATTCGCAGCCGCTTCAGCCACGTCCGCTGATTTTTGGCGAAGCGCCGGGTTTCGATCTTGATGCGCTCGACCGCCTCATCAAGATCGCATCGCCCTTCAAAGTGCTCGATGAGCTGTTTGTAGCCCAGCGCTTCCCGAGCCTGAGTGCCCAGCAGCCCGCCAGACCACAGCCCCCGCGCCTCCGCCACGAGCCCCTGCTCGATCATGAGCCTGACGCGAGCGTTGATCCGGCGGTTGAGGGCCTCGGTCTCCCATTCCAACCCGATCAGTTGCACATCGGGCCGAACCTGCCCGCTATCCCACTGCTTCTGGTGCTGGGAGATCGGCGTGCCCGTGAGTTCGAATACTTCCAAGGCTCGCACGGTGCGACGGGTGTCGTTGGCGTGGATGCGGGCGGCGGCGGCCGGATCGGCCCGTTCCAGTCGGGCTCGCAGTTCTTCACGCGGCAGTGCGGCGAGGCGTTCGCGGAGGGCTTCATCCGCCCCCGGCCCGTCGAAAAGCCCCTCAATCAAAGCCTTGACATAGAAATGCGTCCCCCCCACCACGATGGGCGTGCGGCCACGCTGGCGAATCTCGTCGATCAGCGGCTCGGCGACCCCGAGCCACTGATCCACGCTGAAGGGCTGGTTGGGATCGGCGATGTCAATGAGGTGATGCGGGATGCCCGCTCGCTCGGCGGGGGTGGGCTTGGCGGTGCCGATGTCCATCCCGCGGTAGACCTGCATCGAATCGGCGGTGACGACCTCTCCGGGCGGCAGGCCCGCCTCGGCAAGCCGCTGCGCAAGGGCGACCGCGAGGGCGGATT
>JBIPMO010000317.1:0-3434 GCA_044369085.1 Phycisphaerales bacterium | reverse complement strand
CCGCCTCCCAGGGCAATCCACCTGTTTCAGGATCGGAACAGACGCGGGTCGGCCAAGGTTCGTAGGATTAAGTACCGAAGATCGTTCGGTCTGTGTTCGGATCGTGATCGAGGACGTGCCCAACAGGGACGCAAACCGAGTGAACGCTCAGCCTCAGACCAGTGCCGTGACCCCGCCCGATGCGCCATGGCCACCGGAGCCGACCCATCCCGCCGAGGTCAAGGTCGAGATGCTCTCGCAGCCGCGGTACCTCAGCGGGGCGCGCGACCTCGTATCAGCGGTTGCCAAACGCCTGGGCTTCGACGATCAGGCCTGCGGGCAGATCGCCTTGGCCGTCGACGAGGCCTTGTGCAACGTGATCCGTCACGGCTACGACCGCCGCTCCGACGGCCGCATCTGGCTCTCGATCTGGCCCGTTGAGGAGGCCGGCGGCGAGGCACGCGGCATGCGCATAGTCATCGAGGATGAGGCCAAGCAGGTCGATCCCGACAAGATCAAGGGCCGGGACCTTGAGGATGTCAAGCCCGGGGGGCTCGGGGTCTACATCATCAAGCAGGTCATGAACTGGGTACGCTACGAGCGTCGTGAAGTAGTCGGGATGCGGCTGGTGCTCGTCAAGGTGCACACGCCCAGGCAGGACCAACAAGGCTGACCATGCTCGAAGTGAACGTGCAGATCGAGGCAGCGGCGACCGTGGTGACCCCCAGCGGGGATGTTGATCTATCCTGCAGCCGCGAGCTGCAGGGGACGCTGCGAAAGTCCATGGAGGCTCGGCCCAAGCTCCTGGTGGTGAATCTCGCCAAGGTGCCCTACATGGACAGCAGCGGCGTGGCGACGCTGGTCGAGGCGATGCAGATCGCCCGCAAGCAGTCCACCAAGCTGGTCCTGTGCGCCCTGCAGGACAAGGTCAAATCGATCTTCGAGATCGCTCGGCTCGACCGGGTGTTCACCATCGTGGGTGATGTGGACGCGGCCAAGGCCGCCTCCTGACCTCTGCATCCCCACAATCCTGCAATTGAACTTCTCGCGCCGCGTCGTGTACCCTCGCGGGCATGGCTGAAGGATCGCGCGCTAGTTCCGGCATTGTCGTCGGGTTTGTTCGCTCCCTGGGCGACCGCGTCATCACCGTGCTCGAGCACGTCGGATCGCTGTGGTACCTGCTGATGCAGGCCATGGGGTGGATCCTGCGGCGCTTCCGCGACAAGCGGGCGCGGCTCGGGCGTCCGGCCATCGCGTACCAGATGGTCCGCGTCGGGGTCCAGTCGATCTTTATCGTGGCGTTGGTCTCGGGGGCCATCGGCTTCATCCTGGCGTTCCAGATGGCCCCGCCGCTGGACCGCCTCGGGCAGGTCGAACTCGTCCCCAACATCATCGCCGTCGCGGTGCTGCGCGAACTGGGCCCGCTGATCGCCGCCATCGTGCTCGTCGGTTTCGCGGGAGCATCGATCGCCGCTGAGATCGGCACGATGGTGGTGGGCGAGGAAGTCGAAGCGCTCGAGGCCCACGCCCTCAACCCGGTCCGGTTCCTGGTCGTCCCTCGCGTCATCGCCACCGTTGCCTGCATGACCTGCCTGGCCGTGCTCTCGAACCTGTGCGCCGTCGGTGCCTCGGCGTTCATGAGCAAGATCGTCCTGGGGATCTCCTGGGTCACCTATTACGACAACACCCTTAACCAGGTCGGGCCGCGCGACTTCATCACCGGCCTCGTCAAAGCGGCCGTCTTCGGCCTCCTCATCGGCCTCATCGCCTGCGGCAACGGCCTCAAGGTCAGCGGGGGGGCCGCGGGCGTGGGCAAGGCAACCACCTCGACCGTGGTCGAGTCGGTCGTCGCCGTCATCTTCGCCGACCTCATCTTCACGATGGTCTTCTACTACCTGAAGCTCGCCTGAATGAGCGCCCCGAGGCCGCCCGCTCGGTGGCTCCACAACCGTTGAATCCCTCCCTACACTCCCCCGATGCCCGTTTCCGCGTCTGATCTCGTCATCGTGCATTACCCGGCGGCGGTGCTGCGCCGCAAGGCCAAGCCCATCCCCGAGATCACCGATGAGGTCCGCGCCGTCGCCGCCCGCATGATCGAGTTGATGCGAGCCGCCGATGGCATCGGCCTCGCCGCCCCGCAGGTCGGCCTCGAATGGCGCCTGTTCATCGTCGATATCGCCCACTCGGATGACCCGGAAGATGACCGGGCTTTGGATGTCGACCCCCCCAGCGCCACGAACGGCCCGGTGGTCTACATCAACCCGGTGTTCAGCGTCCCCAAGCGCGACCTCGTTCCCTACGAAGAAGGGTGCCTCAGCCTGCCCGACATCCGCGGCGAGGTCCGCCGCCCGTCTGAGATCACCATCACCGCGTCCGACCTCGAAGGCCGCCGCGTCACCCAGCGCGGGTCGGGCCTCCTCGCGCGCTGCTGGCAGCACGAGATGGATCATCTCGATGGTGTCCTCATCCTCGACCGTATGAACCACGCCAGCAAGCAGAAGAACAAGAACGCGGTCCGCTCGCTCGAAGAGCGGGGAGCACGAACCCAGTGAACCTCGTGTTCTTCGGTTCCGGCGAGTTCGGCGTGCCCACGCTCGCGAGCCTGCACGAGCGGCACACGCTCCACGCGATCATCACCCAGCCCGACAAGCCCGCTGGCAGGTCACGCCAGCCCACACCCACCCCGGTCGCCCAGTGGGCGGCCGCGAGCGCGCCATCAATCCCCATCTTCAAGCCCCACAAGGTCAACGAAGCAGCGCAAACCGCCGCGATCCGCGCGATCCCCGCCGATGCGTTCGTCGTCATCGCCTTCGGTCAGAAGCTGGGGCGCGCCCTCCTTGCCGAACGCTTCGCGATCAATCTGCACGCCTCGCTCCTCCCTCGATGGCGCGGGGCCGCCCCGATCAACGCCGCGATGCTGCACGGCGACCCCGTCACAGGCAACTCGGTCATTACCCTGGCCGACCAGATGGATGCCGGGCTCATCCTCGCCCAGAGCACCCGCCCGGTCGACCCGATGATGACCGCGGGCGAACTCCACGACCTCCTCGCCGCCGATGGCCCCGCGCTCGTTGATGAGGTGCTCGCGAGGCACGCTTCGCGGACCATCGAGCCGCACACACAAGATGAAGCCGCCGTCACCATCGCGGGCAAGCTTTCGAAGGCCGATGGTGTGCTCGACTTCGCGCGACCCGCCGAGGAGTGCCGCCGCCGAGTTCACGCGCTGACTCCGTGGCCCGGCGTCACCGTCACGTACCGCGACCAGCCGCTGAAACTGCTCCGCGTGCAAGAGACCCGCCTGAAAGCCCAAAGCGCTGGCGTGACCCATCCCCCCGGCACCATCCTGGATGCGGATGCGGGCATCGTTCGCTGCTCGGGCGATGATGCACTGACTCTGCTCGAAGTGCAGCCCGCGAGCGGCAAGGCGATGCACTGGCCCGATTTCGCTCGCGGCC
>JBIPMO010000316.1:0-3442 GCA_044369085.1 Phycisphaerales bacterium | reverse complement strand
GTGACGAGGGTGGTGAGGCCGTCGGTATCGAGGATGCTGACGGTGGGGTTGATGTCGTTCCAGGTGTTGCTGACGATGCCGCTGGCGGTGCAGATGGAGAGGGTGAGGTCGTCGCGATCCTGGAGGTCGATGGCGAAGAAGTCGAGGTCGGCCGGGCCGGACATGCTGGCGTAGCCGAGCACGACTGGTGCCGAGCGGGCATCGATGACATCGGCGGTGGCGGGTGGGACGGGGCCTTCGAGGTCGGTGACCCAGTGCGGGAAGATTGTCTGCTCGGCGATATCGACCTCGGCGATGGTGATCATGTAGCGGCCCGCGGTTGAGGCGTTGAAGCCGCGGACGCGGATGCGGTAGTCGCCAGCGCCGGTGGTGATGAAGCGCACGACTGATCCGCGGGTGCTGGCGGGGGGGAAATCGGTGCCCGCATCGTCATCGGTGGCGACCAGCGAGTTGTTGTGGTTGTAGACCTCGATGACGGTGTCTGGGGTGGAGTGGGCTGCCTGGGGGCCGTCGAGGGGTGTGGTGATGACGACGAAGGCGTGTCCCGCGCCGCTCTCGACGAACCCGCCGACGGAGAGGGAGAAGTAGTCGCTGTCTCCGGGAGTGAGGCTGCAGATTCCTCGTGAGACGTTGCCAGCGCCTCGGGGGATGTGGGTTGCTCCGGCGGTGCTGTTGTTGGCGGGCTCGTCATCGCCGATGGAGCCGAGGAGCGGGCGCGCGCTGGCGGGGCTCGCGGCGGCGAGGGCGAGGCAGCAGAGCGCTGCGGCGATGAGGGCGCGATGGATCGTGACTTTCATCGGACTTCTCCGGACAGGGTCGCCCCTGACGCGGGGCGCGGGCGGGTGTCTGGAGATCAGTGCGACGAAAGCGTCCGGATCCGCAGCGCGGGGGCTGGTCCGGGAATGATGGTGCGGGCGGGGCCAGGTTCTGTCTGATGAATGCTCTGTGGTGGGCCGGGACTGCGTGCCGGCACATGGTCGACGGTGATTGGGGCTCGGCACGGAGTGCCGAGCCACCGAAAGCCGAGCCACCGAAAGCCGATCCGTCGGACAGAACCTAGACCTCGACGTAGCCGTTGCGCACGGCGAAGAGGACGACATCGGCACGGGAGTGGAGGCCGACTTTCTTCATGAGCCGCTGCGTGTGGTTATCGACGGTTTTGGGGCAGATGCCGAGTTCGCCCGCGACCTGCTTGGCTGACATTCCGCGGGCGAGGTGAACGAGGACCTCGCGTTCGCGGGATGAGAGTGTGGGGGCGCTGGTTGCGTGGACATCGCAGCAGCGTGAGCGGCCGAGCGGCTGGGCGATGATGCCGATGCCTCGCCCGCGGACGGTGAGGAGGACCTCATCGGGTCGGTCTGTTTCGCAGACGTGGGCATCGGCCTCGGCGGCGATGGCGGCGGCGCAGGTCCGTTCATCGTGCTGATTGGAGAAGACGACGATGCGGGCCTTGGGACAGATCCTGCGGAGACGGCGTCCCATGGCGGCGTAGGGGTGCCCCGGGCGGTCGCAGACGAGGACCATGACATCGGGGTTGAGGCGTGATGCGAGGTCTTCCATGTCGTCGGTTTCGCCGGCTTTGCCCGCGAGTTCGAGGGCGGGGTCGGCGCCGAACCACGAGGCGAGGGCGATGCGGCTGATGGGCCTTTCATCGGCGAGGAGGACGCGGGTTTTGGCGCGGGTGGCGACGGCTCGGGTGTTGACGGCCGGGACCTCGACGGCGACGGGCCGCCTGAGGTCGGGGATGGGCGCGGGTTTGGCGCGAGCACCCCCGCTCCACCCGCCGGGGGTCCATGGGTCGGAATGAAGGTCAACGACGCTCTCGGGCGTCCCGAAGACGCTTGACTGAAGTTCCACAGCGGCCTCCGCCACATGCGGACCGGGCGCTTTCGCGCACGGCCCCAACCCACCAATCATCACCCGCGGCCTTTCCCTCGGTTCCACCAAAGGGCCGCGGACGCACGCTCCATCTGAAGAGAAAGCGGACGAGACTTGAGTTCCGGAGTCACGAAACGGGTGCAGGAATCAGAGGTTCATCCCGCGAGACGGCCGTAGGAGTGGGCCTGGGGGATGACGGCCTCGGGGCTTGTGAGCAGGGACTTTCTGGCGAGCCGGGGTTCGGCGGGCGCGGCATCGCGGAGTTGCTGGAGTGCGCGGTCGCGGCTGCCGGTGACGGCGGATCGCGAGACATCGGCGGCGCTGGCGGCTTGTCGTTCGGTCAATCCCTTGACGACGGTCATCATGACGGACTCCCACTGCCTTTGCGAGAGGTCGGTGAGGCGGTCCTGGATGTCCGCATCGAGGGCGGCGCGTTCGGCCTGGAGCGGGTCGTGGGCGTGATCGCGGCTCCGCTGTGTCAGCCTTGTGCTGACATCGCGGTCGCGCGATCGCTTCCAGTAGAGGTCCATGGCGAGGTTGTGGACGATGGTCTTGAAGTAGGAGAGAGGGAGGGTGTCGAGGTCGGGTCGTCCGGTCTCCATGGCTCTGACGAACGCTTCCTGGACGAGGTCCTCCGCCGTGTCGGGATCGATGAGCCGCGCGGCGTATGCCACGAGGGTTGATCTCATGCGAGCGAACGCGGAGAGAACGCATACCGCGGATGCCTGGTGCGTCATGGCACAGGTCTCCGAGTGAGTCGTCGAACGACAGGCCGGGCCGAGTGAGCTCCACCGCTCGTGTGAGGCCACCGCCTCACCTCGGGAACGCACGGCTGCTGCCGAACGGCTGGTTGTCGAAATCCACCGGATATCAAACTACCCCAAGTTGACGCGAAGTCATGAGTAATTGTCCTCAGATCTGGGAAGATGGGTGCATTCCGTGTGGATGAGATCCCCTACCTCGGCGGGCAGGCTGTCGACAGATGTAGACACGGTGTGGATGATTGCGAATCTCTGTTGACAGAGCGTGATGCTTTGCGCATGCGCTTGTGCTCAGGTTCGCTCGGTGTTGGTGCAGCGGTCGGCGAGGAGGGCGAGGGTTTCGAGGGCCTCGCGTTCGGGGTCCTGGATGAGCATGGCGAGTTCGCCGGCGGTGAGGCCGTGCTTTCGGGCGGCGCGTTCGAGCATGAGGATGACGACGCGTGCGACGCGCTGCTTTGGCTCGAAGAGTCCGGGCATGGCGGCGTGGAGCGAGAGGTCGTCGCGGATGACGGCGTCGAAGAACCTGCGTGCTCGGTCGATGGGGAGGGCGGTGGCCCACTGCATGAGCATGCCCGGCGTGTGCGGGGGTGTGGGGGTTTCGGGCGTGCAGTGATCGAAGTAGTCGAGCGGGATGCGTCGCATGCGAGGCTCCTTGGTCGGGTCGCTGTGCCGCTGGGTGACTCCCCCACTGCCGGGCTCGCGGAGCGGTTGGTGGGCGTGGTTGCTGGTGTCACGCCGAACGCCCGTCACGCCCGGACGCGGTCGTGACGCGGTCGCTGTCTGGTGTGTCGGGTCGGTTCGGC
>JBIPMO010000085.1:0-11286 GCA_044369085.1 Phycisphaerales bacterium | reverse complement strand
TGACATCACACTAGGTCATGGCGGTGTTGGGTGGAATACGGAAGCCGTAGGCAATTGGACGCCCGAACAGGGTGCATACATAACCCTGACACAGCCGCTTAGTTGTTCTTGGTGCCAGTTTCCACCGGCAAATGGCGTATCACGGCCCCCTCGACGCTGAACACCACCGCCTCGGCGATGTTCGTCGACAGGTCGGCGATGCGCTCGAGCGAGCGGACAACGCTCACCATGTCCAGCAGCGGCTTGGGCGGGGCCTCTCCAGAGGCGACCTGCCGCAGCGTCCACGCCATCATCTCTTTGTGGAGCATGTCCACCTCGCGATCGGTGCGACGAACACCGTACGCGAGCTGGGCGTCCTGCTCGGTGAGGGCCTGCAGCGCATCGGCGAGCATGCCCGTCACCTGCTTGGCCATCGCGATCAGTTCCGGCGGGCGGTCGACCTTCGGCAGGTACTCCAGCTTGATCGCCTTCTTGGCGATGCCGCGAGCGAGGTCGGCGATCTTCTCAAGGTCAGAGTTGATCCGCAGCGCCGCGAGCACGTAGCGCAGATCCCGAGCAACGGGGTGGTGCAGCGCGATGATCTCCACGCACTCGGCCTCGACCGACAGGTCAAAGCGATCGATCTCATCGTCCCCCTCGCGGACCGCCTCGGCGAGCCTGAGATCGTGGCGCAGCAGCGCCTCGAGCGCGTGACCCACGCGCTGCTCGACCTGGGCGCCCATCGAGAGAAGCAGCCGACGGAGTTTCAGGAGTTCATCTGGAAGACTGGACATCGCTTCGCATCCTGCGCGCCGCCCGCGATGAATCGCGGGCCGGGGAGCCTCCGTCACAAAGGAAACTCGACCCCAAGCATAGGCTCAGCCGAAGCGGCCGGTGACATAATCTTCGGTCTGCTGCAGCGCCGGCCTCGTGAAGATGTCGATGGTCGGCCCGTATTCCACGAGCCTGCCCAGGTACATGAAAGCGGTGTAGTTGCTGACCCGCGAGGCCTGCTGCATGTTGTGGGTGACGATAACCACCGTCAGCCGCCCGGCCACACCCCGGATGAACTCCTCGATTTTCAGGGTCGCCAGCGGGTCCAGAGCCGAGCAGGGCTCATCCATCAGCAGCACCTCGGGCTCGGCCGAGATGGCCCGAGCGATGCAGATGCGCTGCTGCTGCCCGCCCGACAAGCCTAGGGCCGATTCCTTAAGCCGATCCTTCACCTCGTCCCACAGAGCGGCCGATCTCAGCGCCCGCTCGCAGGCCTCGGCCAGCACCGATCGGCGGGTCTCGCCGTCGATGCGAAGCGGGTAGATCACGTTCTCGAAGATCGACATCGGGAAGGGATTGGACTTCTGGAAGACCATCCCGATCCGCTTGCGGATGTCGATGACATCGACGTTGGGTGCGTAGACCGACCGCCCGTTGAGAACCATGTCTCCAGAACAGGTCACGGAGTCGATGAGGTCGTTGAGCCTGTTGATCGACCTCAGCAGCGTGGACTTGCCGCACCCCGACGGGCCGATGAGAGCCGTGACCTTGCCGCGCGGGATCGTCATGTGAACGTCGTAGAGCGCCCGCGAGCGCCCGTAGTGCAGGCTGAAGCGATCGACGCGCAGCACGGCGTCCTCACGAGCGACGGCCGGATGCACGACCGAATCGAACGGCTCGCCGCGGGCCACGCACTGATGGAAGGACTCGGAGGATGCCCGGCTGGCGCTCTCGCCGCCCGTGTTGATGCGGCGCATCGATGGCGCTTCCCCCGGCACGTTGGCGGGGGCGGCAGCGGAAGACGGCGACGGAGTGCCGGCGTGGGGGTCGATGCTCGCGGGGGCGGCGCTGCTCATGTGTGTGTCCAGGTCAGAAGGCGTCTCCGAGGTACTTGCGACGCAGGTTGGAGCGGATCTTGATCGCAGATGATGTCAGCAGCACGACGATGACGATCAGCACAAAGGTGGTGCACCAGACCAGCGGGCGGGCCGCTTCCGAATCCGGGCTCTGGAACCCCACATCATAGATGTGGAACCCCAGGTGCATGAACGAACGGTCCAGGTGCAGGAAGGGGAACTCCTTGCTCACCACGAGCTCGGGCGCGAGCTTCACCGCCCCCACCAGCATCAGCGGCGCGACCTCGCCCGCCCCACGGGCCATGGCCAGGATCATCCCCGTCATGATCCCCGGCATCGCTCGCGGCAGCACGATCCGGCGGATGGTCTGCCACTTGCTCGCGCCGCACGCGTACGACCCCTCGCGCAGCGAACGCGGCACCGCCGAGATCGCCTCCTCGGTCGCCACGATCACCACCGGCAACGTCAGGAGCGCCAGCGTGAGCGCCGACCACAGCAGCCCCTTGGCGCCGAAGGTCGGATTCGGTTCGCGGGCGCGGAAGAAGCCATCAAAGTACGGCGTGCCCGCGATCGCCATGACCGCCAGCCCCGCGCACCCGGCCCACAGCAGGAAGGCGGCCCACGCGATGCGTTTCTGCCACTTCCTCGGATGCTTGCCGGGCTCCGGCCGCGCCAGCAGGCCGACCCACGCCGCCAGCAGCACGAGTGCTGCCATCGCGCCGACGATCCCCCACCACACCGCCACGGGCCATGGATCGCGCGGCCCGGAATCCACGAACTGCCCCACGCTGTAGCAGAAGAACCCCAGCCCGAACACGCCGTAGACGATGCTCGGCACCCCCGCGAGGTTGTTCACCGCGATGCGCACGAAGCTCGTGAGCAGCCCCTGCGTCGCGTACTCGCGCAGGTACAGCGCCGCGATCACCCCCAGCGGCACCACCGCGACACTCAGCAACAAAGTCAGAATGACCGTCCCGAAGATGACCGGGAAGATGCCCCCTTCGGTGTTGCTCTCGCGCGGGTTGTCGAGCAGGAACTCGCGCCACCGGCTCGCGTACACGCCCAGCTTGCCCGTCCAGTCGAGCACATTGGGCTGCACCACGCGGACAACCTGCGAGATGAGCATGGGCTGGCCGGGCTCGGTCTGGCGGATCGGCGCGAGCTTCCCATCCGCTGAGGCGATCAGCAGGCGGAAGCGTGCATCCTGCGCTTCGATCTCCGAGATCCGCGCGCGGATCGCGTCGTACTCGCCCTGCAGCTCCGCCTGGGCTCGGTCGTACTCCGACCGCGCGGCCAGCACCTGCTCGGGAGTGACAAAGCTCCGCGACCAGGGGCTTTCCATCGCCGCAAAGAGCCCGCCGCCGAGCGCGATCACCCACGCAAAAGTGGTTACGAGAACACCCCCCGCGTGCGGCCGGACCGCGCCATCGCTCAGGAGCATGCGCAGGCGCACGGCCCCGATGACGAGCGCCGCGACAGCGAGCAGGGTGACGACCACGAACGCGGGAACGCTCAGCACAGGCTTCCGGGCCCCGCCCGCAGGCTCAAGCCGGATCTCGGCCGAGCGCAGCCGCAGCCGCTCTCGTTCGATCCGAGCGTTGATGGCCCCCACTTCGTCGGTCTTGAGCGCTTCGATCTGCCGCTGCCGCGCCAGCGACTCGGCGTGCAGCGCGGCGAATGACCGGATCGTCGGCTCCGGCCCCTCGGCCAGGGTCGTGCGCTTGGCTCCGCCCGCCGAGCCATCGACCTCGACCAAGGCCTGTGGGGTCCCGATCCACACGCCCCAGGCCTGCCGCTCGAGCAATGTTGCGTGCGGATCGCGCTCGACCGCGACGATGCGGTGCAGCGGGACCCAGCGGAAGGGCTCGCCTGTGAACTCGCGGTTGCCCACGCGGTACAGACGCCGCATCGGCCGGCCATCTGGCGCCAGCGCCTTGGCATCGAGGGTGCCCGCGCTGCGAAGAGCGGCGATCTCCGCCAGTTCCTCGGGCAGCGGGTCGTACGCCTCATCACGCGTCGGCATGCCCATGATGGTCGTGCCATCGCGCAGCGTGACGGTGTCGATGGGCACCGGCCAGAACGCCCGGCTGCCCTGCACCACCACCACCGCCAGCAGCGCAAGGATCATGAACAGGCAGAGCGATAGGCACAGCCCGGTGAGCCACACCATCGGCTCGCCGCGCGCGCCAAGCGGCGTCGACCTCGAATGGTGCATCGCGGTGGTCACAGCCCGGCCCCCTTGCGCCGGACGCGCTGACGAAGGATCTCGGCCCCCGTGTTCACCACGAAGGTCAGGAGGAACAGGCACAGCCCGGCCAGGAAAAGTACGCGGTAGTGCGTCTCACCCTTGGGGGCCTCGGGCATCTCCACCGCGATGTTGGCCGCCAGGGTCCGGAAGCCGCTGAAGATGTTCCAGTCCATGCTCGGCGTGTTGCCGGTGGCCATGAGGACGATCATGGTCTCGCCCGCGGCCCGGCCGAGGCCGATCATGCAGGCGCTGAAGATCCCCGACAGCGCCAGCGGCAGCACGACGGACATCGCCGCCTGCCAGCGCGTCGCCCCGCACCCCAGAGCGGCCGAGCGCAGCGCGCCGGGAACGCTGCTCATCGCGTCCTCGCTGATCGTGTAGATGATCGGGATGATCGCAAAGCCCATCACGATCGCCACCACGAGCGTGTTGCGCTGGCTGAACGTGCCGAACACCAGGTCGCGCGTGTCCCATCCGATGCCGCTCAGCAGCGAGGCCCCGCCCGCGGCCAGCGAAAGCCCCACAATCGCCGTGAGGATGAACTTGATGAGTTCAACAACACCCGCGGCGGTGCCGAACCGTGGCAGCGAACTGCGGTGAAGCCGCCGGTCAAGCAGTCCCGATCGCAGCAGCACCGCGCCCACCAGAGCGGGAGGCGTCAGCAGCATCATCCACCCCGGCCACGGCGAACCCACCACCCCGTCGAGCCACTGCCGGATGTCCGCGCGGTCAAGCCCCTGCAGCGCGATGCGACGCGCGACCTCCGGATCATCGACCGAACCCACAGGCCGGACAACTCTCCCCTGCGTGACATAGAGCCCGGCCGCGTGGACGGCCCGGCCATCTTCGGATGTGAGCGTTGCGCGGTCCTGCGCCCACGCGGGCCACTGGTCGCGCGGAACATTCTCGTGAGAACCCGCCAGAAACAGCACATCGCTGGCCGAAGGGGTGAACAACGCTCGCTCGGCCAGCGGCCCCAGCACCCGGGCCGCGCCAAGACCCAAAAGCAGCATCGACGCGACCAGGATCAGATGCTGGTACGTCCGCAGCCCCGAGGTCAGCCGCACCGGCAGCATCTGCCAGAGGTAGGCCGCCACCAGAACCGAGTACGGCAGCACGATGAACGCCAGCAGGATCGATGGCAGCAGATCGCGAGCCAGCGGCGCCACGACCATCGCCGCGACGAACCCCAGCACCACCGATGGCAGCGATGCCATCATCTCGATGATCGGCTTGATCCCCCGCCGGACGCGCGGGTGCAGCATCTCGCTGGTGTAAACGGCCGCGAACACCGCGATGGGCACCGCAAACAGCATCGCGAACACCGTCGCCTTGATCGTCCCGAAGATCAGCGGCACAAGGCTGATCTTGGGCTCGGCGTTGTCGGTCCCGGCGGTCGACTGGTAGATGAAGGCCGGCGCATCGTCCCCCTCGTACCACACCTTCCCAAAGAGCGAGAGCAGCGATGCCTCCGGGTGCCCGCGATCCAGCGGCCAGATCGAGAGCGATCCATCGGCGCAGACGCGACCGATCGCGTCCATCTTCGGCGCGATCATGACGGCGCGCGCCGAGGCCGCGCCGCTCGCGCCCGCTCCAGAGATCGCGGCGACAACCTTCTGGCTCGTCATGTTGCGAACGCTGACCGACCCGTCGGTCCCCCCGATGATGAACGACCGGTCGCGAGCGGAGATGCCCAGCGCCCCATCGGCCGGAGCATCATCAAAGCGGTGCGCGACGGCCAGTGTGTATCTATCTGGTGTCCTGATGGTGCGCGATCGAGCCGGGAAAACCCCGACGAGCCCGCCACGATCATCACCGATCATGATCGTCAGCGCGCCCAGCAGCTTGGATGCCGTCTTGACCCGCGCGCCGCTCGCGATCAGCGGCGTGGTCTCGGCCAGCGTCAACGGGGCCGCGGCGTCCCCGGTGCGTCCGTAGCGCTGCGCCACGCCATCGGGCCACAGCATGACCACGTGCGACCCATCGCCGGTCACAAAGAGCCAGGAAGGAAGCCCCGCATCGCCATCGCGCGGCGTGTACGCGACCGGGCGGCTCGTCAGCCGCAATCGCGGCTTGCCGCCGCCCAGCGGCGTGATCGTTCGGACCTGATTCAACACCGTCGTGCCATCGGCCCGCATCGCAACGGCAAACTGCTGAGCGCCCGAAGAGTGGTAGTCAACCAGCACCACCGCGCCAGCACCAGCCTCAAGTTTCACAGGCTCGGGCAGGTTCACCTGTGCCCGGGTGCGACGGAGCTGACCTTCGACGGTTCGTTCGACGTAGCCGCCCTCGACGGCCCGCCGCTCGCCGATCGCGACCCCCGCGAGCGGCTGGATATCGCTTTCCAGGGTCAGGAAATCCGTGACGAAGCCGATCGACCCGACCTGCACAGACCCATCGTCGTAGCCGAAGGCGATCGCCCCGGCCTCCGCAAGGGCTGAAGTGGAAGTTCGCGTGCGTTCTCCCTTCGGCAGCGGCAGCCGAGCCAGCACATCCCCGGACCCCGTCGCGACGGACACGAACTCGTCCTTGTCGGTCAGGAACAGCCCGGATCCGATGTACTCATCGAGCATGCCCGCCTGCACCGCGCCGCGCCACTCCGGCGTGAGCCGTCGCTCGGCGCCGACGCTGCCCGGCGCAAAGAGCGGAACGGCCGTCGCGAACAGATACACCAGGATGCCCGTGACCGCGACGATGACCGCGATCCCGCCGATCGTGATGCCCAGCCGCGCCAGCGCATCGATCACGCGAACACGGCGGCGCGTGGTGCGCGCCCACGTTCCGGGCCCGTCGCCTGGGTGCTGTCCGGGGGATCCCGTGGCCATCACCGGACGGTCCTCCGCGGCATCGCCTTGTGCTCGAAGGGGATCAGAACCCGGCGCTCATGCCAAGTGCGGTCAGTTCCTCGCGAGCGATGTCGGCCGTGATCGGGATGTACCCGTCCTTGTTCACCGCTTCCTGCCCGGCGCTGGACATCACCATCCGGATGAACTCCGCGCGGAGCGGCTCCATCGTAGACCCCGGCTTGTGATTGACGTACACGTACAGAAAGCGAGCGAGCGGGTAGTCGCCGCTGTAGCAGTTGTCGGTTGATGCATCGAACGCGGGCTCGCCATCGGCCTTGGCGATCTTGAGCCCCTTCACATCGGCGGTCTTGTAGCCGATCCCGCTGTAGCCCATGGAGTACCTGTCGCTCGAGATGCCCTGGATCACCCCCGACGAGCCGGGCTGCTCCTTAACCGTGGGCTTGAAGTCCTTCTTGGCCAGCGCATGCTCCTTGAAGTAGCCGTAGGTGCCCGATGCGGAGTTGCGCCCGTACAGGCTGATGGGCTTGTTGGCCCACGCAGAGTCCTTGACGCCCAGGTCGCCCCAGGTCATGTCCTTGCCCTCCACCGAGAACACCTTGCGGACCTGGTCCAGCGAGATCTCGGCGAGCGGGCAGTCCTTGTGAACAAACACCTCGAGCGCATCGATCGCCCCCCGGATGGGTGTGGGCTTGTATCCGAACTTCTTCTCGAACTCGTCGATCTCGCTCTGCTTCATCGGACGGCTCATGGGCCCGAACTGGGCCTGCCCCTCGATCAGCGCGGGGGGAGCGGTGCTCGACCCCTTTCCCTCAAGCTCGGTCTGCACATTGGGGTACAGCTTCTTGAACTCCTCGAACCAGTGCGTCATCAGGTTGTTCATCGTGTCCGAGCCGACCGACTTGAGGCTCCCCGACACACCCGAGGCCGGCTTGTACACGGGCAAGGCGGGATCCACCGCGCTCGCCGCTTCCTTGGCCGCGGCCCGCACGATCATCACTTCGCCCGCGGGCGCGACCGCCTGCTTCGCAGGCTTCCCGTTCGCGGGCTGGTTCGTCTCCGCCCGCGAACAGCCTGACAGCCCGAAGAACCCGAACATTCCCAGGGCAACGATGGCCAGCGCGATCTTCTTCAAGCAGGGGCTCCTCTCGGTGAATCCGACTTCGACGATTGTAAAGGCGAAACCCCCGACCCGTTGCCGCGCGAAGACCCCAGGAATCCCATCTTGAAGGTTTGGTTAACCCGCGGGCAGCGCCACACGGAACGTGCTGCCTTGCCCCTCAGCGCTCTCGACATCGACGCGCCCGCCGTGCAGGTGCACGATGTGCTTCACGATGGCGAGCCCCAGGCCCGTCCCGCCCGCCTCGCGGCTGCGAGCCTTGTCCACCCGGTAGAAGCGCTCGAAGACCCGCGACAGGTGCTCTTCCCCGATCCCGGGGCCCTCGTCAATGACCGCCAGTTCGACCATCTCGACGCCGTCCCGAGACGGCTCGATGGCCCTGGCCCGGATCCACACCCGCTTGCCCGCCGGGCTGTACTTGATGGCGTTGACCACGAGGTTCGAGATGGCCTGTTCGGCGAGTTGGGGGTTGACCATGGCCCACAGCTCATCCGGGACGCTGGTCAGGATGGTCATGTTCTTGGCCGCCGCCTCGTCCTCGAGGTTCTGGTCGACCATCTGCACGATCTGGGCAACGCGGGTCCGCTCGGTCGAGAGCGTCTCCTTGATCCCGGGGCGCTCGAGCTGGGTGAGCATGAGCATGTCCTCGACGATCGCGCCCAGGCGATCGGCGTTGCGCTGGATGATGCGGAGGAAGCGCTCGTTCTGCGCCGCATCCGCCTCGCCGTTCATGTCGAGCAGCGTCTCGACGTACCCCTTGATGTTCGTGATCGGGGTCCGCAGCTCGTGCGAGACGTTGGCCGCGAAGTCGGTCCGCACCGATTCCAGCCGCCGAAGCTGCGTCAGGTCGCTCAGCACCACCAGCAGCCCCACCGGCTTGCCTTCCGCATCGAGCAGCCGGGTGTGCGCTGCGCGAACGCGTCGCGCCGGCGCCCCCTGCAACGCGAACTCCCGATCCTCGGTCTCGTCGGCAAAAGCCTCGCCCACGAAGCGGTGCAGGTCCGGCTGCCGCGATACCTCCTGGAGCAGCCGGCCGCGGCTGGCGCTCCCGGTGATGCCGAGCATCCACTCCGCCGCCCGGTTCATGGAGAGAATCCGCTGCTCCGCGTCGATCACCAGGACGCCGCCGTCCATCGACTGCAAAATGGCCTGCTGCTCTTGATGGATCGCGGCGATCCGCGCTGCCTGGGCGTGCTGGGCCCTGGCCGACGAATCAAGAGCGGTTGCGATCACGTCCAGTTCCGCCAGCCCGGCGCTCGGGACCGAGGCCCCGTGCCGCGCCGCCAGCGGCGCGCTGGCCGCAGCCGCGATCTTGTTCACGCCGCGGATGACGCCGATCCAACCGACCATGCTCGACCCGACAATCAGCGCCCCGAGAACACTCGCCCCGCCGATGGTGCCGGACGATGCGCCGCCCCGCCACAACCAGATGATCCCCACCGCGCAGGCAACAAGCTGCGCGAGGGTGACGATCATCCCCAGCATCATCAGGGAGAGTCGGGAGCGTGGTCCGTCACTTTTCATCACACGGCCTGCGTGTTCCGCTCGGCCGAGACACGATAGCCCACACCGCGCACCGTTTCGATGATCTCGCCCTTGTCGCCCAGTTTCTGCCGCAGAGCGGCCACGTGAACATCGATCGCGCGACTCGAAAGAACAGTTCCCTCGCCGCGGACCGCCGCCACGATCTGGTCGCGCGTCCTGACAAACCCGGGCCGCACGGCCAGGAAATGCAGCAGCCGGTACTGCGTCAGTGTCAGTTCGATCTGCTCGCCGCCGACCTGCACGGTGTGGCGAGCGGGATCGATGAGGATGTCCCCGCCGCCCAAGGCGATCTCCTTGCCGCTCTCACCCTCGCGGCGGCGCATGACCGCCTTGACGCGAGCCATCAGGACTCGCGGCGAGAAGGGCTTGGTGACGTAGTCCTCAGCCCCCAGTTCGAGGCCCACCACGATGTCCGATTCTTCCCCGCGCGCTGACACCATCAGAATCGGGATGCCCGCGGTCTCGGGGTCGCGCTTGATCTTGCGGCAGACTTCAAGCCCGTCCAGATCGGGGAGCATGATGTCCAGGATGATCAGGTCCGGCTTGTTCTGCTCGACCGCATCGAGAGCGACGCGGCCCGAAGCGGCGATCTGGGCCGTGTAGCCCTCGCGCGCGATGTGGAACTGAATGAGGTTGGCGATGTCCGCCTCGTCCTCCACGATGAGCACCCGTGCTCGAGCCACGCTGAAGCTCCTCGTCAGTTCGACCATGGCGGGTCCGGCACCACCGCGCAACCGGCAACCTCACCGTAAAGCAGTTTACTGACAGTCCCGCGGCCAGCAATCGAGAAATGTTCAGGTCTGGTGAAGAAACACCGACATTCCTGCGCCCGAGCCCCGATGATCTCACCGGATCAAGAATCGCCGCGCCGGGCGGGGAGGCACCTATCATGCCCCTTCGCCCGCCGTGGGAGTAGCCATTGGAGTGTTCGTGCGCCTGGTTTTGAGCCCATACGACCTGTCTGCTCGCTCGGTCGCCGCGTTCACCGCCCTGCTTCTTGCCGAGCAGTCGCTCGGAGTGACGACCCTCCTCCCCCGCCCGTTCGGCGACCCTTCCCCCGCCGCCGTCCGCGATGCCGCGACCTCGACACCGCGCTACCAGCGGCTGATCGACCACTGGCGGTGGAGCGCGCCGCTCTGGTCGGTCGGGGTGCTCCGATGCGAGGACGAATCCGGATCGCCGCTGGATGAGGCCCGGGCCCTGTGCCGCCGAGTCGAAGCCGATGCCGAACTCGAACCGCTGCGATCCCTGATCAGCGGAGACCTGCTCCGCGATGAACCTGCCTACCTCGATGCGGTGTCTCGCGACCTCCTCCGGGGCGGCGGAGACCCGGCGGTCAGCGTCCCGATCGAGGCCGGGATCGCGCTCTTTGCCGCTCGCCGCGGAGCGGTGCTGGTTCGCGGGCCGAGCGCCGGCGCGGCCCGCCGCCAGGAAACGCGCCGCGAACCGGCCCGACTGCGCCTGACGCTTCAAGTCCCGACCCGCGGCGAAGCCTCCGAACTGCTCGTCATCCGCGAGTCCCTCGCGCCAGCGCTCGAACTGCTGCGTGCCGCGCTCAGGACCGCCTTGGGCGCGATGATCGAGGGAACCCTCGATGACCACCGCTCCGATGATCTGGCACGCTGCTGCGATGCGTTCAGCGCCGAGTTCGCCGCGTCCATCGGCCGCGGGGGAACACTGGCGCGTCGCGGGCTTGATGCCGATCTGCTGGCGCCCGCCATCGTCACGATCGCCGCCAGC
>JBIPMO010000084.1:0-11325 GCA_044369085.1 Phycisphaerales bacterium | reverse complement strand
CATGCCCCCGGCACCATCCTGGATGCGGATGCGGGCATCGTTCGCTGCTCGGGCGATGATGCACTGACTCTGCTCGAAGTGCAGCCCGCGAGCGGCAAGGCGATGCACTGGCCCGATTTCGCTCGCGGCCGCCGCGTCACCACCGGCGATCGCCTGATCGGAGCGAGCGGATGAGCACGCTCTGGGACATGCTGGCCCCCCTCGCTCGCCGCCTCTGGCAGCAGGCCCACGACAGCGCCCGCGAGCGCAAGAAGCCACCGATCGCACGCAAGATCACGCCCGCCGCGGTCAAGCCGCCGACCAGCCCGGGCCGCTCGAAGCCGCGCCGCGCCCGCCCCAACAGCATCGCCGTTCGCGAGCCCGCGAGCCTCACCCCTCAGGCCATTCCAGCCCCCGCTCCCGCCCCCGTTCTTGCGCCAGTGCCCGCCTCCGCCGAAGCCCGCTACGAGCACATCACCCGCCTGATGCTCGACCGCTACGGCATCAAGGTGCGCAAGTGGCGCACCAGCATGTCGGGCATCGCCTGGGAACTCCGCTACCGCGATGGCTCGGTCAAGCGGCTCATCGAGGCCCCCAAGCCCAAGGGCCCGATGTCCGCCGCCGTCTTCCTGCACGAGATCGGCCATCACGCCATCGGGTTCAACCGCTACAAGCCCCGCTGCCTCGAGGAGTACCACGCCTGGGCCTGGGCCATTGCCGCCATGCACGAGCACGGCGTCACCGTCACCGATTCGGTCAAGCGCCGCATGCACGCCTCGCTCGCCTACGCCGTCGCCAAGGCGCGCCGCCGGGGCCTCGCGGTGCTGCCCGAAGAGCTCGAACCCTTCCAGGCCTTCCCGCCGCGCCGCGCATCGTGAGCTGGGCCCGGATCACCTACACTCCCCACCCACCCCTCGGAGCCCCGTCGATGGCCGAAGCCAAACCCCAGATCACGTTCGAAGAGTTCGCCAAGGTCGATCTCCGCGTCGCTCGCGTCGTGCAGGCCGAGCTGCACCCCTCGGCCGACAAGCTGCTCAAGCTCCAGCTCGATGATGGCAGCGGCACACCCCGCCAGATCTGCGCCGGCATCCGAGCCCACTACAAGCCCGAGGACCTGGTGGGCAAGCTCATCGTCATCGTCGCCAACCTCGCCCCCCGTGTGATCCGCGGCGAAGAGAGCCGCGGCATGCTGCTCGCCGCCAGCGATGCCCCCAAGGAAGCCCCGGGCACGCCCCCGGACCCGACCGTGATCCGCAACGTCGTCGTGCTCCAGCCGATGAGCGACATCGCTCCGGGCAGCGTGGTCAGTTGAAAGCTCGCTCTGCTCTCAATGCCATCCTGCTCCCTTTCGGTGTGACGAGCTTTGAACCCGCTTCTATGGCTCTTCGCATTGCCTCTTCCACCCGATCCCTGATCTGCGATCCCTGATCGCCCCCTACGCCTGCTCCCCCTCCATCTCCTCCAGCCGCTTCGCAGCTCGATCCGCTCGTGCCAGCCGGTGCTGCACCGTCAGCATCGTCGCCGCTCCACCGATCGCGATCACGCCGCACACGAGTTGAACGGGCGTCATCCGTTCCTCAAAGAGAACCGCCGAGGCCGCCGTCACGATGAAGGGTTGCAACTGCACCACCCCTGATGACACCGCGACGCCGAGCCGCGCGATCGATGCATAGTAAAACACATGCCCGAGCGCGATCCCGATCACCGATGAGAGCAGCAGCAGCCCGAACTGGCCGCTCGCGAGCCCCCACGCCCCAGCCCCGTGATCGATGCCGAGCGCCAGCATCAGCACCACCATCGCCGCAGCCGTGTACTGGCTGATCACCGCGAACGCCGTCAGCGAAGACACGCCCTGCATGTTCCGGCGCACCGCGAGCGCGTAGCCCGCGAACAGCAGCCCGGAGGCCACCGCCAGCCCGACACCCAGCGCATGGTCGAAGGATGTCGGCGGCGCACCCACCGCGGGCTCGGCCGACTGCCGCGCCGGGCCCAGAAAGATCGTCCCGATCGTCCCCGCCAGCACCAGCCCCGCCCCGATCAGATACCCCGGATTGCGGATCACGCGCCGCTCGGATGGGAACAGCAGGTACGCGCCGATGCCGACGAACACAATCTGGAGCCGCAGCCCGAACGTCAGCAGCCCGGGGTCGATCTTGTAGAACGCCCACGCGAACGCGGTTTGCCCCAGCGTGTTGAACGCCGCGGGCATGATCGCCGCAAGCCAGATCCCCCGCGGCAGGCTCCGCCGCGCAAGCCCAAACACAACCACCGGTGCCCACAGCAACGCCGAGAACCCGTACCGCCAGCCATTGGCGGTCCAGGCATCGATCGAGTGCGAAAAATGCTTCAAAAACAGCGGCACCGCCGACCAGCCCAGCAGCGTCATCACGATGAGGACGACCGCCAGAAGGGCCGAAGTGCGGGGTGGGGTCGTCGGAGTGGTCAAGGGGGGCGTCAGGATAAGCGGAAGTCGATGCCGAGCGTGCAGCTTCCTACGATCCCCGACCATGGTGCGTTCACTGATCCTCGCGTTGATTGTTCTGTCCGCATCCCCTGTGTCCAGCGCGCAGCAGCCCGCGGCCGGCCCGAAGCTGCCGGCGAGCGGGCCGACCTGGCAGGAGATGTCGCGTGGACGTCTCGAACCGCCGCCCGTCAAAGTCGAGCCCGATGTGCTCGATCTTGGCGACCTGCTCGTCAACACCAAGACGGGCGGCCTCTTCCGCATCACCAACACCGGCAGCGAGACCATCTGGATCGAGACCGTCATGAGCACCTGCTGGTGCACCGCCGCCGAGCCTTCGAGCCGCGAGATCCCCGCGGGCGCCACCGTCGATATCCCCGCCACCTTCGACAGCGGGCCTTACATCCAGAACGCGCAGCGCGAGATGCTCGTGCGCTTCCACGGCTACACCCGCGGCGCGGCCCTCAAGCTCAAGGCCCAGGTGCATTACGGCATCCGCGCCAGCGTCGAATACACACCGCCCGACCAGCGCCGCCTGGGCCGCGTCACCCTCGAATCGCCGGGCGGGGATGCCTTTGATGTCCTCTCCGCCGATGGGTTGCCGCCGCGCTTCCTCGATGGGTTTGATCCCGAGCGCGATGACCCTCGTTCGAAGTACACCATCGCGTGGGACCTGTCGAAGTACGAGGCCGAGAAGATCCCGCCGCTCTTCGCCGTGGAGACCAGCGACGAGCAGTCACCCATGATCGACCTGCCCGTGGAGAACTTCGACTGGGAACCACCACGCGGGCTGATGCCCTGGAAGTTCAACGACTTCCGCATCCTGCTCGGCCGTCTGGACCCCGCGACCTCCAAGGACATCGTGGTGACGGTCGGCCCCTTCACCGGGTCGGCGCTCGATGCGATCGAAGATGTGTGGGTCGAGCCGCCCGTCGCCGATGTGCGCATCATGGGGACCGAGGCCACACCGACGGGGCTGAACGTGCGGCTGCGCATCACACCAAAGAGCGACCTGCAGGGCCCGCTGGTCGCCGCGGTGCAGTTCTCGATCGGCGCCTATCAGGAGAAGTTCTGGCTCGTGGGCCGAGTGGCACCGGCGACAGGGTCGGAGGCAGGGCCCGAGCCGATGCCGCAGTGATCGCACGACCGCACGCTTGATGCGGCCGCAGATGCCGCGCGGTCTCGTACTTTTGGGCCGGGGGCCGCAGCCCGGGGGGAGCGCGGAGCGGCGAGCGGAGCTAGGAACCGCAGGCGGCGCCGAAGTTCGCGAGCACGGTGGTGATGTCAAGGAACGTCACGGCTCCGCTGAGGTCCGCATCGCCCGGCCCGGTCGCGGGCGGCGGGCCGTAGTCGTTGCCGAAGTTGGCGAGGACGGTGGTGATGTCAATGAACGTCACTGAGCAGTTGCCATCGCTGTCGCCCGGGCACGGGGTGGGGGATACGGACTGGTTGAGCAGCACGCTTACGGTTCTGCTTTCGATGTTTGCAACCGCGAGATCGGGGTGACCGTCGGAGTTAAGGTCGCCAACCGCCACTGCGACGGGCTGAATCCCTGTCGCGAAGTTCACCCGGGTAGCGAAGGTGCCATTCCCGAGGTTCCGCAGCACGCTCAACGTGTTTACGTAGTTGTTTGCGGCGGCGAGGTCGGGATAGCCGTCGGCGTCCAGATCTCCGATTACAACACTGTAGACCAAACTGCCGGTAGCGTAGAACACGCTGGCACCGAAGGTGCCATTCCCCAGGTTCTGAAGCACACCGACATAGCCGGTGTCCGTGTTCGCGACTGCAAGATCTGGGCGGCCGTCGGCGTTCAGGTCTCCGATCGCAATCGACCGTGGCCCAAGTCCGATGGCGTAGTCGACCCGTTGGGCTAAGGCGAGATTCCCGCCTTCGGAAGTGTTCCGAAGCACGCTCACAGTATTGCCGTTGTTGTTCGTCACGGCGAGGTCGGGTCGACCGTCACCGTCCAAGTCGCCCATCGCGACCGAGGACGGGCCGAAGCCTGTGCCGTACATCGTTCGGTTGCCGAAGCTGAGATTCCCGCCCCCGGAAGTGTTCCGAAGCACGCTCACGGTGTCGCTGCTGATGTTCGAGATAGCGAGGTCAGGGCGACCGTCTCCGTTCAGGTCCCCAATTGTGACGGAGTTGGGGTCCGTGCCTGCGGCGTAATCCACCCGGTTGGCGAAGCTGAGATTCCCGCTACCTGAAGTGTTCCGAAGTACGCTCACTGTCCCGCCTTCGAGGTTTGCCACGGCGAGGTCGGGTCGACCGTCGTTGTCCAGATCACCGATCGCCACTGACGTAGGGGCCGTGCCTGTGGCATACTCCACGCGGGCTGCGAAGGTGCCATTTCCGAGGTTCCGCCGCACGCTCACAGTGTCGCTGTAGTAGTTCGCCACGGCGAGGTCGGGTCGGGCATCGCCGTCGACGTCGCCGATCGCCAATGACGAAGGGGCCGTGTCCGTGGCGTAGTCCGCGCGGGCGGCGAAGGCTCCATTTCCCAGGTTACGTAGCACGCTGACAGTGTTGCCGCCCGCACTCGAACTACTGATCGTGACGACCGCAAGATCCGGTCGGGTGTCGCCATCCAAGTCGTCGATCGCGCAGGAGAAAGGGTCCGGAGCTGACGCGAAGTCCACTCGGTCGGCCAATGCGACACTGCCCGCAGCAGACATGTTCCTCAGAATGCTGATGGTGCCGCCTCCTGACCCGCTAGAAAAGTGCGAGTTCACGACGGCGAGGTCGCGGCGCCCGTCGTCGTCCAGGTCGCGGATCACGATTGAGCGGGGGTTTGTGCCCGTAGCAAAGTGCATCGGGGCGTCGAAAGCAGCGTTGCCGAGGTTCCGCAGCACGCTCACGATATTAGTGAGATAGTTCGCGAAAACAAGCTCGGGTCGAGCGTCGCCATCCAAATCGCCCATCACGACGGAGGCGGGATTGCTGCTGGTGGCGTGGTCTACCCGGCTGGCGAAAGCGAGATTCCCGCCTTCGGACGTGTTCCGCATCACACTGATGCTGTTGCTGTTCCAGTTCGACAAGGCGAGGTCGGGTCGGGCGTCGCCATCCAGATCGCCGATCGCGACCGATGTTGGAGTTCTACCTGTCGCGAAGTTCACTTGGTTGCCGAAGCCAATAGTCCCGCCTCCAGAAATGTTTCGCAGCACGCTGACCGTGTCACTGCCGGAGTTCGCAACGGCGAGGTCGGGTCGGCCGTCACCGTCAAGGTCGCCGATCGCGACCGACTGAGGTCGCAAGCCAGTAGCGTACTGCACCGGCGCGGCGAAGCTCATGTTGCCGCTGCCGGATGTGTTCCTTAGGACGGTGATGCGATCGCTAATGTAGGACCAGTTCGCTGCGGCGAGGTCGGGTCGGCCGTCACCGTCCAGATCGCTGATTACGACAGAGATAGTGGAACCTCCAGCGTCGAAGTCCACCCGGTCAGCAAATCTTCCATTGCCTAGGTTCCTCAGCACGCCGATCTTGTCTGAATAACTGCTCGACACAGCAAGATCTGGTCGGCTGTCGCCATCCAGATCGCCAATTGCGACCGAGTTGGGGATAGTGCTCGTGGCAAAGACTGGCTCAGGGAACAGTGGGCCGTTGTGCCCGCCGCAAAGACCCGGCACGTCCGCCGCACCGATCGTCTCCCCCGAGATCGCCTTCGACCAAGGCGTGCCGGACAGCTGCTCATCATTCTGGATCGCAAGGAAGACCGCATTCATCGGTTCATCGTGCTCCGAGGTGTCCAATACTTCGCCCACGCCCGTGCCGCCCGGCGCGATGGTGAGAGCTGCCACCTCACCCGCAGCCGATGGCGAAGGCGTTGCCGGAGACGGCGATAGGTGTCGCATCTCCTGCCCCGCAACGGCACACTGCGTCGCCGATGAAGCAAGCAAGAACGCCAGCGTCGCGATGCAGCGTGTCCGATGACGAATCATCATGCTGAACATGTCGTTGAACTCCCGGACAAGAGCGATGCGCAACGATACAGCCGCGACAACTCGCAGATGCGAAAGTACCTCGGGCATCAACAGTTGTGAAGTAAAAGTGCGACGATTCGAGCAAAATCATCGAAATCACCCGAATCGCACGAGCATGACCGAGCCTCGGAAGGCTCCGTCATGGCACCCTTTGTGCGCACTTTCACGTCGTTCTGTCCCGCGGCGACTCCCCCCAGGCCCCCCCTCACCCCCCGATCTTCTTCAGCCTCATCTGCAGCTCATCGGGGTTGGGGGTGTTCTCCATCGCCGTGCGGACGTGGATGTATTCCTGCTCGACGAGTTTCACGAGCGAGCCGTTGAAGTCGATCATGCCGACCTGCAGCGACTCCTGGGCCTTGATGACATCGATCAGCTCGTTCTCGCGGGCCTCGAGGATGTACTTGCGCACCGATGGGGTGTTGATCAAGATCTCGAGGGCGGGCATGCGGAAGATCTCGGGGCGCAGCGTGGGCAGCAGCTTCT
This sequence comes from Phycisphaerales bacterium, assembly GCA_044369085.1. Classification (GTDB taxonomy): domain Bacteria; phylum Planctomycetota; class Phycisphaerae; order Phycisphaerales; family UBA1924; genus JAEUIV01. The sequence goes on along the minus strand of JBIPMO010000084.1, from coordinate 4,422 downwards.
GGTAGACGATCGCTCGCATCTGGTAGCCCAGGATCTTGCGGACCTGCTCGCGTTCATCGGGCTTGAAGAGGTCGTAGATGCGGCCGAAGGTCTGCGAGCACGATGAGGCGTGGATGGTGCCGAAGACCAGGTGGCCCGTCTCGGCGGCGTGCAGAGCGGCCTCGAAGGTCTCGGAGTCGCGCATCTCGCCGATGAGGACGATATCGGGGTTCTCGCGGACCAGGGCTCGCAGGCCCGTCTTGAAGTCGAGCACATCGATGCCCACCTCGCGCTGGTGGATCGTGGCCTTCTGATCCTCGAAGATGAACTCGATGGGGTCCTCGATGGTCAGGATGTGCACGGGCTTGCGGGCGTTGACGTAGTTCAGCATCGCCGCGATCGTCGTGCTCTTGCCCGAGCCGGTCACGCCCGCGAGCAGGACGATGCCCTGCGGCTGCAGCGCGATCTCGGCCATGACCTCGGGGAGGTAGAGGTCCTCGAACTTGCGGATGTTGGCGGTGATCAGGCGACCGACGATCGAGATCTTCCCGCGAGCCTGGAAGAGGTTGATGCGGAAGCGGTTCTTGTCGTCGTAGTCGTAGGCGAAGTCGACCGACCCGTACTTGTGCAGGTCGGCGAACTGCTCCTCATCGAGGATGTGCCTGGCGATGGTGTACATCTCCTCGGCGGAGACGCTGTCGGTGTCGAGGGCCTTCAGGGCGCCCTTGAGGCGGATGCGCGGCTGGTTGTCGCTCTTGCAGATGAGGTCCGACCCGCCGAACTTGATGCACGCCTGGCAGAACTTGCCGAAGCGGGTGGCGTGGGGGTCGTGCTTCTTGTCGGGCATCAGGGAGACGTGCCCGGCGATCGCCTCGCCGTGGAGAGAGTCGGACATGAGGTTGGAAGACATCGAGCGCCTCTGGTGTTGCCCGCGGCGGCGCGGGGCTTTGATTTGGTGCGTGTACGGGGCCGGGGAGTGCCCGGCGGGACTACTTCATACGTCGCATCCTGCGGGAGTGCTCCGCTCGGCTCGTTTATTCCTGCGGGCCGCGCGGGGGAGCGAGTTTACCAGAGGCCGCCGGGGAGAATGGGCAAAATGAAACCGGGCCCGGGGGTTGATTCCCGGGCCCGAGAACTTGCGCTTGAGCTGTGCGGATCGGCCGCGATCAGGCGTTGCGGCGGCGGCGCAGAGCGGCGATGCCGGTCAGGCCCATCAGAGAGGCAACGGCCGGCGCGGGGACGGCGGCGACCTTGAACTGGCTCACGATGAAGGGGTCGCGCGAGGTGATCGCCGACGGGCTCGCGAGCAGTTCGGCCTCGGTGTAAGGCAGGATGCCCCAGGTGGTGACGAGCAGTTCCTGCGTGACGGGGTCGATGTCGAACTCGGTCCAGCCGAAGGTGTTGGTGGCGCTGTAGCCGCCCTGCAGCAGGGTGGCGGGGATATTCGAGCCCTGCAGCCCGATGGGGTCGTAGCCCAGCGGCTGGATCTGCGCGTTGAGCAGGCCCTGCATGTAGGCCTCCTTGCTCGCGAGCGGCAGGGAGTTGTAGACGTTCAGCGGCAGCGCGCCGGGGACGCCCAGGCCGGCGGCGATGCCCGCGACGGTCGGGCCAAAGGGGGCGTCGTAGGCGACCGATCCGGTGGTGATCTCGAACGCGCCGGTCGGGATCTGCGGGCCGCCCGGGCCGTTCTGGTAGGTCAGGTTGTTGACGAGCGTGCCGTGGATGTCGGCGGCGACGAAGACAACGTTCTGGATGTTGTTGTCGTTGATGTACTTGAGGATCTCGGTCCGCTCGGCGGCGTAGCCCTCGAAGCGGTCGGAGGCGTTGAGCACACCGAGGTTCTGGATGGGCTCGGGGACCATGACGAACTTCCAGGTGGTGCCCGCCTGCTGGGCGGCGAGCAGGTCGGACTTCAGTTCAGCAATCTGAGCGTTGCCGAGCATCGTGCGGCCCGGGGTGAAGGACGCGGCGAGGTAGCCGCCGACCGAGGCGGGGTCGAGCGGGTTGGCGGCGGGGAGCCCCTGATCGCGGAACGAACGTGCATCGAGGTTGAAGATCGCGGCATCCTGGCCGTAGGAACGCTCGCGGTAGAGCTTGATCTTGCCCGCGGTGCGCGGGTCGCCCGTTGCGCCGTAGGTCTCGCTAGCGGTGGGGTTGTACTCGTTGAAGGCCTGGATGCCGGTCTGGTAGAGCTCGGTCTCGTTGATGAAGTTGCCCGACTGCCCGGCGAAGCGCGGGTCAGATGACGGGGCCGCTCCGCCCGAGAAGTCGTTGGTGACCTCGTGGTCATCGATGTTTGAGATCACGGACATGTTCGAGCGGATGTCGGCCAGGGTGTTCAGGCCGAAGCGCGAGGAGTAGACCTCGTTGTGCTTGGCGCGGTACTCGGTGAGGGTCGTGGCCTGGGGAACGGGCACCGCGGGCGATGAGACATCGGCGTAGATGGTGTCGCCGAGGGAGACCCACAGCTCGAGGTTGCGGCTGGTGACGTTCTTGACGCTCGGGTAGGGGGCGAGCTCGCCGCGCCAGTCGCCTGAGACGCCGAAGCGGAAGCCGTTGCGGCCGGAGCTGGCGGAGGTCTTGAACTGACCGGCGGAGGTGTTCCCCGAGCCGTCGGTGGCGCGGTAGTAGTACTGCGTGGCGGGGCTCAGGCCCGCGAGCGAGGCCTTCACCGGAAGGGTCGGGTCGGCGACGAGGGTGCTCGACGAGCCGAGGATCGATCCGAACGCGGGATCGGTGGAGTACTCGAAAGTGAGGTTGCCCGGTGCGGCAGCGCGGGCCCAGAGCACCGAGGAGGTGGCGGTGGTGTCGCCGCTCGCGACCTGATTCGGCAGCGCCGCGGAGCCAGCGCCGGCGGCGGCGGTGATGGCCAGTGCGGTCAGGGTCACGACCAGCGAGGTGGTCGGGCGAATGCGAAGCATGGGTGATCTCCTTCCATGTGTGCGTCCACGAGCGGCGGGAAGACACTTACCCGCCCGGAGGAAGGGATACCCGGTACGGGTTCACGTGATGTGCGCGTTGTGTGAGGATGAGGTGAACGATTGGGCGCGATCTGCTAGGAAATCGGTTGGTATCGGGAGGGCGTCGGACGCGTTGCGCACTGATGTTGGCCCGTGTTTTCTTGGGCTGAACGTCTCTGTAGGATGGTTGAGCAGCAGTGTGTTGTTTGCGCCTTTGCACGCACTCCCAGAAAGGCCCCCATGTTCACCCGTCGCGCATCGTCCCTGGCCCTCACCATCGTCTGTCTGGCGGGGGCCGTGTCCCCGGTGGCGGGCCGCCCGGATGAACCCGCTGCCGCACCCGCGCCAGCCGCCGCACCAGCAGCGCCCGCAGCGCTCACGCCGATCCCTCACGTCGAGACCAAGGGCACCGGGCCTGTGGCGATGGTGCTCGTCCCCGGGCTGACCTGCGACTGGACGGTCTGGGAAGCGTTCATGGAGCGCAACAAGGATAAGTACACGATGTACGCCGTGACCCTGCCGGGCTTCGGCGGGACCGAAGCGCCGCCCGCTCCGGCCGACAACGCCGGGACCCCGTGGCTCGACAACGCCGCGGCGGCGGTGGTGAAGATGATCGAGGAGAAGAAGCTCGACAAGCCGGTCGTTGTCGGGCACTCTCTGGGCGGGCTGATTGCCTACCGGCTCGCGATCGAGAGCGGGGACAAACTCTCCGGGGTGATCGCCGTGGATGGGTTCCCCGCGTTCCCCCTCGGGCCCAACCCGATCCCCAAGGACCAGCGCGTGCAGATGGTGGACCAGATGGTCGCGCCGCAGCTTCTTGGCACGACCGATGAGATGTGGGCCCAGCAGATCGACATGATGGCCAAGTCGATGGTCAAGGATGAAGAGCGGGGCAAGGCCCTGCTCGAGATCTTCAAGAAGACCCAGCCGAAGGTGGGGGCCCGGTACATGTTCGAGTTGCTCAAGAGCGACTGGTCGGACAAGCTCGCCGAGGCGAAGTGCCCCTACATCGCGGTCGCCGCTCTGAACGATGACAACGCGGGTGCTGGCATGGGCAAGGACATGATGCGCGGTGTGTGGACGAGCATGCTCGGCAAGGCGGCCGACACGATCGTGTTCGTGGATGACTCGCGGCACTTCATCACCGAGGACCAGCCCAAGGCTCTGGATGAGGCGGTCGAGAACTTCGTGAAGACGAAGGTGGCCAAGAAGTAAGCCCGCCGGGGGGGCAGGGGGGGGACGAAGCTCGCGCGATGTGCTGAGGAACTGGGGCCCCGGGCTTTGCGCCCGGGGCTCGTTCGTGGAAAAATGCACCCGGACCGCCGCACGTTGAACGCGGCCCGGGTGCTGAGGTGAGATACACGGTCTCCCGGAGAGGTCGGCAACACCGATCGCGCGAGGGATGTGCGCGATCGGTGTCGCCGAAACACAAGGCCGGGGGGTGCTCCGGCCCGCATCTGGTTGATGTCGCGGAGGTGGTGGG
>JBIPMO010000314.1:0-3489 GCA_044369085.1 Phycisphaerales bacterium | reverse complement strand
CCCCGGCTCGTCCATCCCGAGCGTGGGGACCGAGGGCACGCAGCTCGGATACCAACCTTTCTACGAACAAAGGTTGACGATCCTGCGTGTCCACAAAGGAGTAGAAATCGCAGTAGTGGCACTTGTGGAAGCAAAACGGCACATGGATGTAGAGCGAACCGACAGGATCGTGAGCCCGCCCGAGAGCTTCATGCGCCCCGGCAACCGCCGCGCAAGCCGTGCTTTCACCCGAGATTGTGAGCCCGATGGGCATCGCCATGGCGGACAAGCCTAGGGCATCGGGAGTGACGCGGCCCCCCGCCGCGCGGTCATCGCCGCTGATGAGGCGGATCGGATGTGCACGACTCCGGCCCGGATTGACGGAACCTTGCACCCTCCGACAACCGAACATCTAGAATGAACGAGGTATCTTCCCGTGCCGCGACGGTGCTCGCGGTTCGGATCGGATTCGTGGTCTCGCGCGAGCGCGCGGGCGATCGGCGGCACGCTCAGGAGCTTCGACTCCCGTGGACGTCAAACTCGTCATCTTCAAGTCGGACGGCGCGCGCAAGGACATTCCCGTAGCGCCGGGGCGCTACATCGTCGGGCGCAAGCCCGATGCGTCCATCCGCGTCCCGCTCGCCAGCGTCTCGCGCGAACACTGCGAGATCATCCTCGACAACTCCGGCCTGCGCGTCCGCGACCTGGGGTCGAGCAACGGCACGTTCCGGAATCACGAGCGCGTGAAGGAAACCCGGCTCTCGCCCGGCGATGTGCTCACGGTCGGGCCCGTCTCGCTGACGGTCCAGATCGACGGCCAGCCGCTGAACATCAAGCCGCCCAAACCGTCCGACGATGACGATGAAGTGTCGTTCGACATGCCCACCACGGCTCTCAAGCCGGCGGGCCCCGCCGCGCCCGCGGCCCCGGTCGCGGCGCCCAAGGCCCCGATGCCCGCCATCGCGCCCCCCATGGATGACCCCGACGATTCCGGGCTGTCCGAGACGCTGCCCAAGAAGGGCGCGGTCGAGCCGCTGGTCCCCAAGGGCGGCCACGACGACAGCAGCATCTTCGATTTCGACTTTGACTTTGAGGATGAGGATCGCCCGCGCCTTTGAGCGAGCGCGGCGCCGCGGTATCACGCGATCACTTCTTCGCGCCCTTCTCGGGTTTGGCCGGCTCGGCCTCGGCGCTGGGCGCGGTGACCTTGGGCGGCACCATGATGTTCATCCCGCAGTTGCGGCAGCGCACCATCTTCCCGCGCGCCTCGTTGGGCACGGCCAGGATCGACCTGCAACGCAGGTTCGGGCACATCACTCGGACAACGCTCTCGCGCATGAATAACTTGCCTCGGGACGATGGTTCGTCACACTCAGCATCGGTCCGCCACGCGGTGTCCTTCATCAGCAAAGCAACCCGCGGGGCCCGGGCGCGTCGCAGGCGACAGGACCCGAGCAGGCTGGCCCCCGCGATCCGCCTGCGCCCGCGGCGGTTTGACTACACTCCGCCCGCCCATGAGCACACCGACTCCCTCAGCCAATCAGGCCCCCGCCCCACCTTCTCGGACGCTGCGCGGGCACGCCGCCGCGGTCGTCGGCCTCCAATGGGGTGATGAGGGCAAGGGCAAGGTCATCGACCTCCTCGCGGGCAGGTTTCACGCCGTGGTTCGCTACAACGGCGGGGCCAACGCGGGTCACTCCGTCGTTATCAACGGGAAGCGCCACGCCCTGCACCTCATCCCCAGCGGCGTGTTCCACCCCGGCGTGGTGGGTGTCATCGGCAACGGCGTCGTGCTCGACCCCGAGATGCTGGTGAAGGAACTCGACGGGCTCGCGGCCGCGGGGATCACCTCGCCCAACCTCGTCATCTCCGACCGGGCCCACCTCGTGCTGCCCTACCACAAGACCGAGGATGCGGCCCGCGAGACGGCGCTATCCACCCCCGGTGAAACCGGCGGCGACCAGAGCATCGGGACCACGCGCCGTGGCATCGGCCCGGCCTATGCCGAGAAGGCCCAGCGGGCCGGCGCGCTCCGCGCGGGCGATCTGCTGCGGCCGGCCATCCTGCACGAGCGTCTGCCGCGCATCTGCGAGCAGAAAAACCGCATGCTCCGCGCGCTGGATTCGGAAGCGGCGCTCGCCGATGCAGGCGCGATCGAGGCCTCGCTCGCCGCCGCTTCAAAGCGCCTGGCGCCGATGATCACCGATACCACCTACCTGCTCCACGACATGCTGTCCCAGGGCAAGACGCTGCTGTTTGAGGGTGCTAACGCCACGCTGCTGGATGTCGACCACGGCACTTTCCCCTACGTCACCAGCAGCAACTGCTCGGTGCTGGGGATCCCGGCCGGCTCGGGCGTGCCCGGCTCGTACCTTCAGCGCGTGATCGGGGTGATGAAGGCCTATTCCACGCGCGTCGGTGGCGGGCCCTTCCCCACCGAGCTCAAAAACGCCACGGGCGACCGCATCCGCGAACGCGGCCGCGAGTACGGCACCACCACCGGGCGGCCCCGTCGCTGCGGCTGGCTCGACCTCGTGGCTTTGCGCTACGCGGTCATGCTCAACGGCGTCACCGAGGTGGCCCTCATGCTGCTGGATGTGCTCGCGGGATTCGAGAAGCTCGAGGTCTGCACCGCCTACCGCATCGCCGGAAAGCTGACCGACCGCTTCCCCCCCGATGCGCACGAGCTGGCCAAGGCCGAGCCGGTCTACCAGTCGCTGCCGGGCTTTGCGGAGGAGGTCGGCGCGGCCCGCGAACGCGGCGACCTGCCGCAGGGCGCTCGCGACTACGTCCGCTTCATCGAAGAATCGCTCGGCGTGCCCGTGCGGATCGTCAGCGTCGGGCCGGATCGGGTGCAGACGATCATCGAGGCTTGAGACGATCGAACCCCGCATCGCTCAGCACTTCTGCAACACTTCCTTGTCCGTCCCCACCGGCACCTCGATCGGATAACGGCCGCTGAAGCACGCCGTGCAGTAGTTGTCCCGGCTCAGGGACTTCATCTCGACCACATCGAGCATGCCGTCGAGCGACAGGTAGCCCAGCGAATCGACGCCCAGAATCTGCCGGATCGCCTCGACCTCACGCCCGGAGGCGATCAACTGCGACGGCTCGGCGAAATCCACACCGAAGAAGCACGGGTGGCGGATGGGCGGGCAGGAGATGCGGAGGTGGATTTCCTTGGCACCAGCGGCCCGGAGCTGGTCCATCTTGGCTTTGGTTGTCGTACCGCGAACGATCGAATCGTCCACCACGACGCACCGCTGCCCGCGGACGATCTCCTCGATGATGTGCAGCTTCATCCGCACCGCGAGCGAGCGCTCGGCGGAGGATGGCTTGATGAACGTCCGCCCCACGTAGCGATTGGGGATGATCCCCTCGCGGTACGGCAGCCCGCTGATCCGCGCAAAGCCGGTGGCGGCCGAACGGCCCGAATCGGGCATGGGGATGACCAGGTCGGCGCTCGCGGGGTGCTCCTTGGCGAGGCGCTCGCCCAGCCGCTCGCGCACC
>JBIPMO010000313.1:0-3505 GCA_044369085.1 Phycisphaerales bacterium | reverse complement strand
TTCTGAGGTGATCGGACCACGCCCGGCATCCCGGGCGTCAGGCGGGCTCGCCCGGGGCTGCGTGGGATTCGTTGCACATGACGCCCAGTTTCATCGCCAGTCCACTGGGCAGGCGGCTGGAACGCGTGGTGCGGCCAGCGATCTTGGCCTGATACAGGAACAGGAGATTCGACCATGGCGACGAAGCAAGTGCTGATGATGCTTGGGTTTGCGTTCGTGGCCCCCGCGGTGCTGCACGCGAGCCTGGAGGCAGTCTGGGCAGAGTTTGGCGCGTCCCCCGGCATGGCTCATGAGGCGACGCTGATCGTGTGCGTGGCTTACGCCGCCGTCGCGGTGGCCCTGGCCGGGGCGGCTATGCGGGGCCTCCTGGGGGGTGCAAGGGGCTCTGGAATGCCGCATTACGCCGGATCGCGTGAGTCATCCTGACGCGGCGCAAGCGTAGTATTTGCTGGGTTGTTCGGCGTAGATTCTGGTGGGGTCGAGGTGCATGCACATGATCAAGCCGAATGAGTTCTTGGTGACGCTGTCGGCCTGCGCGGCACTGCTTGTGCTCGCCAATTCGGTCACAGGTCAGCCGTGCGCTGATCGGTGGCTCTCTGCGCCGACGCCTGTCGCCGGCATCGACAACGCCGTAAACTGCATCACGGAATGGGATCCTGATGGCTATGGTCCCAAGCCGCCGGAGGTGATCATCGGCGGGTTGTTCAGCGTCGCGGGCGGCGCGGCGGCATCGTCGATCGCCCGGTGGGATGGATCGCAGTTGCAGCCGATCGGCGGCGGTGTAGCCAGAGCGACATCAACCGCGAGCGTCAATGCGCTGCTTCCTTTCGACTTTGATGGCGACGGGCCTCAGTCAGCGAAGCTGGTGGTCGCTGGTGACTTCTCAACTGCGGGCGGCATTCCGGCCAAACGCGTCGCCGTCTGGGATGGCACCAACTGGACTCCGCTCGAGCCCGTGTTCGACAACTTGGGAACAGTTGTTCGTGAACTCGCGTCGTTCGATCCGGATGGGTCCGGGCCTCGCCCGCTTTCGATCATCGCTGGCGGGTGGGTCCAACTCGCCGCGGGAAGCGGCAGCTTCCAGAACATCTACTTCTGGGACGGACTTCAATGGCACCTCCTAGGTGGCGGCATCGATAGCGGCGGCTCGTTGATCGGCGTCGCCTCAATGACCGTCTGGGATCCCGACGGCGCAGGACCCGCCATCCCGCAACTGATCGTTGGAGGCCAGTTCGTCTCGGCGGGAGGCATAGCTGTTTCCAACATCGCTTCCTGGAACGGGTCGGCCTGGTCGCCGCTGGGAGCGGGATTCACTCAATCGCAAGTCTTGTCGCTCACCACGTGGGATCCCGATGGTCCGGGGCCTGCTCCGGACCTGCTGGTGGCTGGCGTGAATCCGACGAGCTCGGGGGCGTACCTCATCACAGTCTGGAACGGCGCAACGTGGCAACCGCTGGGGCAATCGCTCGGCAAGCAAATCTACGCTCTGGCCGCGTGGGACCGCGATGGTTGCGGCCCGGTGCCCGCGACGCTCGTTGCTGGGCTTAGCGGCAGTTCCGGTACGACGCCATTTCGAGGCATCGCGCAATGGACGGGCTCGGCTTGGCAGGCATTAGGCGGGGGAACACAGAGTAGCGGAAGTGTCATCTCCCTCGGGACTTGGGACCGCGACGGTCTTGGCCCCGGCCTGCGCGACCTGATCGTCGGCGGTCAGTTCACGGACATCGGAAGCATCGGCACCAAAGGCATCGCGCAATGGGACGGCACGACATGGAGCGGCTTCGCGTCCGGAGCGACGACCGAGCCGAGCAGAATGTTTGCCTGGAAGCCCGATCCGGCATCTCCTGAGCCCGCTCAACTCATCGTGGGAGGTGCGTTCACCTCGATCGGGAACGTTCCAGCGAAGGCCATCGCGAGATGGGACGGTGTTGGCTTTGCCCCGCTGGGAAGTGGCGTGACCGAAGGGGGCTTTGCCTCCAGTCTGCCGAGCGTCGCAGCCCTCTGCGCTTGGGACCCTGACGGTATCGGTCCTCTCGGATCGTCGCTCGTCATCGGTGGTGAGTTCACAAAGCTCGGGATTCTCTCGGCGAGCATGATCGCACAGTGGGACGGGTCCAGTTGGAGCGCGTTTGGTCAGGGACTTGACCTTATTGTGCGTGCAGTTGCTTCATTTGACCACGACAACTCGACGGCCACGCCCGATCAGGTTATCGCAGCTGGCTCATTCACTAGGAGCGGCTCGACCGTCGTCAATCGCATCGCGCGATGGGACGGTGCGGTGTGGCAATCGTTCGGAACAGGCGTGAATGGGGGTGTGGACGTGCTGGGTACTTGGCGGCGGCCATCGCCCGCTCCCGCGCGGATAGTCCTCATCGCGGGCGGAGGTTTCTCGAGTATTGACGGTGTTCCGCTGAACAGCATTGCAGCGTGGGACGGGTTGACATGGCAGAATCTCGGAACGGGGTTTCCACAGAGTGACCGAGTTTCTCACCTGACCACATGGGACCCCGATGGTCCAGGGCCGCAGGATGAACTGCTCGTCGCTGGAGGCTCGCTCACGCTTGGCGCTACGCAGCACCTGAATGGCATCGCGACGTGGGACGGTGTGATCTGGACGCCTCTCAACACGGCGACGCCTTCGATTCGCGCCACTTCGCTCACCACATGGGATCCGGATGGGCCTGGCCCCCTCGATCCGTTGCTGATCGCCGGCACCAACAAGGAATCAATCGGTGGCGTGCTTGCCAACAGGATTGCCGCATGGAACGGGACGATCTGGACTCCGTTCGGAAGCGGATTGCTCCAGCGTGAGCCCGATAGTCTCGCCTCCTGGGACCCCGACGGCCCCGGCCCGAAGTTGCCATGGCTGCTGGCCTGCGGCGGCTTTACCGATGCAGGAGGAGTGGCATCGCCCTTCATGGCGCGCTGGGGATCGGCGCCGGCCACATGGTCTGTGCCATCGAGTGGCCTGTACGCAGCGCCCTCAAGCTGGCTCTGCGGCACCGAGCCTTCCCGCTTTGACCGGGTGGTCTTCGACGGCACATCGGCCGGGTACGCGTCGTCATCGTTCACGGTCACGCTGCCGATCAGCGCGGTGAGCGAGCCTGTGCTCGCCGAGGCGGTGCGCGGGCGCACCGATACGGTGACGCTGGATCTCAACGGCCGCTCCTTCGAGACCACCTTCGACAACGGTCAGGTCGATCCTTCGCTGCTGATCGGCGACATCGCGGCACAGCCCGCGACGCTGATCGTGACCAACTCGCTCCCCGTGCCGTCGGAGTTCACAGCGCAGACCGTGGTGATCGGCGAGTCGGCGACGACCACGCCGCTGATGCGGGCGCTGCGGGTGGAAGGATCCTCCGCCGACTTCCGGGCCACGAGCGATGTGTACGTGGCTCGTCGCGGCGACCGCGGCGAGTTGGAGGTTCGCGCTGGCGGCAGCGCGACCGTCGACGGTCTGCTGATCATCGCCGATGAGCCCGGATCCGTGGGCGAGGTGGGCGTG